>JBAVTL010000493.1:0-3666 GCA_049696175.1 Anaeromyxobacteraceae bacterium | reverse complement strand
CGTGCTCGCGGCGCTTCGGGCCCACCCGCTCGGCGCCAGCGCCGCGATCGTGGCGACCGCGGTGGCGGAGCGGCCGGGGAGCGTAATCCTCGACACGGGGCTCGGGCGCCGGATGCTGGCTGAGCCGGAGGGGGAGATCCTCCCCAGGATCTGCTGATGCACGAGTACTCACTCGTCCAGTCGCTCGTCGAGCGCGTGAAGGCCGAGGCCACGAGCCGCCGTGCGATCGCCGTCCACCGGGTCACAGTCCGGATCGGCGAGCTCTCCGGCGTGGACCCGGAGCTGTTCCAGACCGCGTACGACACCTTTCGCGAGGGGACGCTCTGCTCGAAGGCGCCGCTGATCCTCGAGCGCGTCGCGGCCACCTGGTCCTGCCCTCGCTGCGGCGCCCGCGTCGCGGGCGGCGGCGCGCTGCGGTGCCTCCCGTGCGGCGTGCCGGCACGGCTCGACGACGGCGGGGATGCGCTGATGCTCAACGGTATAGAGCTGGAGGTGGACTGAGATGTGCACGACCTGCGGGTGTGGCGACTCGGAGCTGGTCCCAGTGGAGCTCCACGAGAAGATCCTGGCCGGCAACGATCGGGCCGCCGGTCACAACCGCGAGCACTTCCTCGCGCAGGGGATCCTGGCGGTGAACCTGATGGGGAGCCCAGGCGGCGGCAAGACGGCGGTGCTGGAGGCGACCGCCAGCGCGGCAGCCGGCCGGGGGAGGCGCCTCGCGGCCGTGTCGGCGGACCTCGCGACGGACAACGACGCGCGGCGCCTGGAGGCGGCGGGCATCCCTTCGCGGGCGATCACCACCGGACAGGCGTGCCACCTCGACGCCGAGCAGGTCCACCGCGCGCTCCACGGCTTCGACCTCGACGGCGCCGACGTCTTCTTCATCGAGAACGTCGGCAACCTCGTCTGCCCTGCCATCTACGACCTGGGGCAGCAGGCCAACGTCGTGGTCCTCTCGATCACCGAGGGAGAGGACAAGCCGCTCAAGTACCCGGTCATGTTCAAGGCCGCGGATCTCGTCCTCGTCACCAAGACGGACCTGGCCGGGGTGCTCGGCGTCGACCTCGCCGCCATCGACGAGAACCTGGCGCGGGTCATGCCGAGCCCCCGCGCCATCCGGCTCTCGGCGCGGACGGGCGACGGGATGGCGGAGTGGGTCGCGTGGCTCGCGGAGCTCAAGCGCTCGGTCCCGCGGCACGCGCACGACCACGCGCACGACCACGCGCACAGCCACGCACACGGCCACCCGCATGCCGATCCCGCGCCCCGGCGCTGACGGCCCCCTGTCCATCCCCCTTCCGGTGCGCTACAAACCGTGAAGGGCGTGATCGAGGCCATCCGGGAGGGGACGATGGAAGAAGAGTCGCGCACATCGTGGCTCTTCCTCCTGGACTGGGGCGTCGTCGCCCTGACCCTCACCTCCGCGGGCGCGTCGGCCTTCGCCGCGCTGATCGCCTTCGGCCACGACGACGCCTCGGCGATGGGCGAGGCGGTGCTCGCCTTCGGCGCCGCCCTGGGCGCCGCGTGGCTCGGCCGGATGGCCTCGCGCGCAGCCAAGCGCTGGCAGGCGGAGCTCGTCGCCTGGCACGGCAACGACATCGTGCTCCTGCTCGACGGCAACCGCCGGATCCTCGACGCGAACGACCGCGCCGCCGAGGCCTTCGGCCGCCCGCTCGACGACCTCTTTCACCGTGAGGTCGGCGTGCTCCGGCACCCGGACGCCGCCGACCGGCTCGACGCGCACCTCGGGGAGCTCAGGTCGAACGGGCGCGCGCTCTTCGAGACCACCCTCCAGCGACGCGACGGCGCGCCCTTCCCCGCGGAGGTGAGCGCCCGGGTCGTCTCCATGCGCGGCCGCACGCTGCTGCACCTGATCGTCCGCGACTCGACCGACGCGCACGGCGCCAGGACCCGCCTCGTGGCGGCCGAGCGGCTCGCGGCGGTCGGAGCGGTGGCCGCGGGGATGGCGCACGACATCAACAACCCGCTGTGCAGCGTCCTCGGCAACCTCTCGTTCGCCGCAGAGTCACTCCAGGACCCGGTCCCCGATCTCGCCGAGGTCCGCCAGGCGCTGGGCGAGGCGATGGACTCGGCGAGGCGGGTGCGGGATCTCATCCGCGACCTGAACGCCTTCGCGAACGGCTTCGGTGACGGAGAAGGGCCGGCCGACCTCTCGGTGGCGATCGACGAGGCCGTCGCCGCGACCCGGGAGCTGACCAGGTCCCGCTGCCGCGTCTCGCTCGACGTCCCGTCGCAGGCGAGGGTCGCGGCTCCGGCCCGGCGGCTCTCGCACGTCTTCACCGCCATCCTGCAGGGGGCAGCGCGCGCGATCCCCGAAGGGCAGCCGAGCCGGCACACCATCCGGATCGTCGCGCGCACCTCCAGCGCCCCGCGCGGCTTCCTGGTGGAGGTGTCCGACGACGGCCCGCCCATCCACGGCCCCGACGGCGCGGTGCCGCGCGACCCCTTCTCCGGCGAGCCGCAGGTGGCGCGAGGCGGAGGGGCTGGGCTCCACGCGGTGATGGGGATGGTGCGCGCGGTCGGGGGGGACGTCATCGTGGAGAGCGCCGCGGGTCGAGGAAACGTCGTTCGCGTCCTGCTGCCGGCCGCCGTGTCCCCTGCCGATGGCACCCCAGCGCCGTTCAGCGCGGCGCAGCGGAGCCCCATGAGGGCTCCAACGACTCCCTCGGCCTAGCACCGCTAGGCTAGGATGGATGGCCAGGGGGCAGTAGACCAATCCTGATGACGCCCGTCCGCACCCGGAGCCTCGGCTTCCAGCTCGGAGCCACCTTCCTGCTGGTCGGGCTAGCGCCGGCCATCCTCTTCGGCGTCGTGGCGCTGACCACGACGCTCGGCGCGCTGCGCGAGAGCGTAGTGGCCCGAAACCAGGCGCTGGCACGGGGCGTCGCGAGCGAGACCGGACGGTTCCTCGACAACCAGCTCCTCCATCTCCGGGAGGTGGCGCTGGCCGCCTCGCTGCATCCCGAGCTCGCCGGCGACCCGGGCCACCTCGTCCAGCACTTCGCGATCAACCCGGCGCTCCGCTCCCTGGTGGTCCTCGACTCCCGGAACCGGGTCGTGGTCGCGCTTCCGCTCACTCCGGAGCTCATCGGGGCGGACTTCTCCTCGCACCCGTACGTGCGCGAGGCGCGGCGCCTGGACGCCCCCACGTGGTCGACGTCGCCGGTGACGGGCGCCACCAGCGAGCCCTCGGTGGCGCTGGTGATCCCGGGGCCGCGCTGGACCGTGGTCGGCTACCTGGGGCTCGACCCGCTGACCCAGATCGTCCACCGGGCCGAGGCCGACGACGGGACGATGGCCGCGGTGATCGACGGCGACGGCGCCCTGATCGCCCGCCGGGCCGCGCCGCTGCTCCGTCACCCCCTCACCGACGGCGCCCTGCGGCTCATCACCGGCGCGTCCACCGGCGGGGAGCGGACGGCCAGGCTGACCTTCGAGGGGCGCGAGTGGCTCGGCAGCGCGGTCGCCGTCCCGGCGACGGGCTGGGTCGCCCTCGTCATGGAGCCGACCGAGACCGCCTACGCGTCGGCCGACCGGCTGCGCCTGCTGCTCTTCGCGACCTTCGCCGGCATCATCGGGCTGGCGCTCGGCGCAGGGTACCTCAGCGCCAGGCGGATCCTGCGGCCGGTCCGGGCGCTCGCCGCC
>JBAVTL010000492.1:0-4310 GCA_049696175.1 Anaeromyxobacteraceae bacterium | reverse complement strand
GGCTTCCTCGGCGCCTTCGGCGACGCCCTCTACGGCCCGGCCAGCCCCGGCGCCGACACCTTCAGCAGCTCGGCGGTCGGGCACAAGGCCTTCGCCGAGCTGCTGCGCCGGCTCGGGTTCAAGGTCGTCGTCTCTCGCGCCCGCACCGCGGAGCGCGCCGCGGGAGGCGCGGTGGCGCTGCTCCTCGAGCCGCAGCTCAGCCCGGCTGAGCTGCTGAAGAGGCAGGTGGGACCAGCCGACGACTCGGACGGTGACAAGTTCAAGGCGATCGAAGCGGCCAGCGGGGCGCTCCTGGTCGTGCTGCCGAAGCGCTGGGCGATCCCCGACTCGGTCCGGCCGGGCCGCGTCGCGTTCGCAGACCTGCTGCCGCTCGACGCGCCGCAGCGGGTCCTCGCGCGCCTGGACCGGGAGGCGAAGGTGGTCCGTCCGGAGCGGGCCGTCGGTTCCTGGAAGGGCCCTCTGCCAGCGCCGACGCTCGACCGGCCGCAGCTCGTCACCTCGAAGCTGCTCCAGCCGCTGCTCGCGTGCGACGCTGGAATCCTGGTGGGCGAGCTAGTCGGGGAGGAGGACGACGAGGACGACGAGGACGCGGCGTCCTCGCCGCCGGTCGCTCCGTGGCGCACGATCGTCGTCGCCGACCCGGACCTGCTCGCCACCCACGGGCTCGGGGCCGGCGCGAACGCGACGATCATGGTCCGTCTCCTGGAGCGGCTCGGTGCTGGGGAGCATCCGATCGTCATCGACGAGACGCTGCACGGCTTCGAGCAGCAGCCGTCGCTCGCGCGGGAGCTGCTCCGGTTCCCGCTGGCGCCGGCGACGGCCTCGGCGCTCCTCGTCGCCGCGCTGCTCGCGTGGGGCGCGTTCATCCGGTTCGGGCGCCCGCGCCCGCCGGAGCCGCTCCTGAAGCAGGGCCGGCTGGCCCTCGTCGAGTCGACCGCTGGCTTGCTGCGTCAAGGAGGGCACTTCGCGCACGCCGCGGCGGCCTACCTTCGCGCTGCGAAGGAGGGGGTCGCGCACCGGCTGCGGCCGACGGGGGAGGCGGGGGAGGATCCAGCGTGGCTCGCGGAGGCGGCGGAGGCGAAGGGCCGGGGCGGCGCGCTCCGGGAGATCGAGGCGCGGGTCCAGAGGCTGGCTGCGCGGCGCGTCGGCGGCGAGGAAGAGGCCGTCCGGACCGCGCAGGCAATTCACCAGTGGCGAGAGGAGATGACGGATGGAGCTGACGGCGATCCGCGACATGACCGAGCGGCTGCGGGCTGAGGTCCACAAGGTGGTCGTTGGCCAGGACCGGGCCCTCGACCTGATGCTCGTCGCGCTGCTGTCCGACGGGCACGTGCTGGTGGAGGGGGTGCCGGGCGTCGCGAAGACGCTCCTGGCGCGCGCCTTCGCGACGGCGCTCGGGATCGGGTTCAACCGGATCCAGTTCACGCCCGACCTGATGCCCGGCGACGTGCTGGGGACCAACCTGTTCAACTTCCAGACGAACGGCTTCGTCCTGGCCAAGGGGCCGATCTTCGCCGACGTCCTGGTGGCCGACGAGATCAACCGGACGCCGCCCAAGACGCAGGCCGCGCTCCTCCAGGCGATGCAGGAGCGGGCCGTCACGATCGACGGGACGACTCACCCGCTCTCGCCCGGCTTCATGGTGATCGCGACGCAGAACCCGATCGAGCAGGAGGGGACCTACCCGCTCCCCGAGGCGCAGCTCGACCGCTTCCTCTTCAAGGTCGACGTCGGCTACCCGACGCGCGACGAGGAGCGGATGATGGTCAGCGTCCACGGCCACCGGACCGCGACCCCGCCGATCGAGGAGTTCGGCATCCAGCCGGTCGCCAGCCTGGCGGGGCTGGTCGAGATGCGCCGCGCGGTCGCCGCGATCCGGCTCGAGGAGCCGATCGTCGATTACGTCGTCGATCTCGTCCGCGCCACCCGCGGGAAGCCCTCGCTCCTGGCGGGCGCGTCCCCCCGCGCGGCCAACATGCTCGCCACGTCGGCGCGCGCGAACGCCGCCATCCAGGGGCGCGGCTTCGTCATCCCTGACGACGTGAAGGCGCTCGTCCTCCCGGTGCTCCGGCACCGCGTCGTCCTCGCCCCCGGGGCGGAGGTGGACGGGCTCAGCGCCGACGCGGTGCTGCGCCGCGTGATCGAGGAGGTGAGGGCCCCGCGGTGATCTCGCCGACCCCACGAGCGATCGCCGCCGCCGCGGCGCTCTTCCCGATCGCGCTCCTGCCCGCGCTGGTCCACCCGCGCCTCTTCGGGCTCTGGGTCGTGGCGGTCACGCTGGTCGCGCTCGCGCTCGGGCTCGACGCGATCCTCGCGGTGTCGCCCGACCGGATCGCCGTCGAGCTGGAGGCGCCGGCGACGCTCGCCGTCGGCCAGCCCGGGGAGGCGGTGCTGGTGCTTCGATCGCCGCAGGCGATCCGTGCGATGGAGTTGCGGGTCGACTGCCACCCCGACTTCGCGCCACCGCCGCTCGTTCGCGTCGGGCTCGGCGCGGGGAGGCTGGAGCGCGTGCCGGTGCCCCTCGTCGCCCAGCGCCGCGGGAAGCTCACCCTCGACGAGGCCTGGCTCCGCTGGAGCGGGCCGCTCGGCTTCGCGCGCCGACGGAAGCGGGTCGGCCTCCTCAGGGCGGTGGCGGTCGTGCCGGACCTCCAGCCGGTCCGCGCGGCGGCGCTCCGGTTCTTCGGCTCCCGCGAGATCGCCTCCGGTGTCCAGGTGGAGCGGTTCGTCGGGGACGGCTCGGAGTTCGACGCGCTCGTGGAGTACGTGCCGGGGCTCGATCCCAGGGCCATCTCCTGGCGCGCCTCGGCGCGCCACCGGAAGCTGCTCTGCCAGGAGTTCCGGGCCGAGCGGAACCATCAGGTGGTCCTCGCGCTCGACACCGGCCACCTCATGGCCGAGCCGCTCGCGAACCTTCCCAGGCTCGACCACGCCGTCACCTCCGCGCTGCTCCTCTCATGGGTGAGCCTCAAGCTCGGTGATCGCGTCGGGCTCTACGGGTTCGATCGCGCGGCGCGGGTCTGGGCGGAGCCGCAGGGCGGGATGGGCTCCTTCCCGCGGCTCAAGGCGCTCTCCGCGAACCTCGAGTACTCCACCGCCGAGACCAACTTCACGCTCGGGCTCACCGAGCTGTCGGCGCGGCTCCGGCGCCGCTCGCTCGTCGTCGTCTTCACCGAGTTCGTGGACACCGTCACGGCCGAGCTGATGATCGAGAACCTCTCCCGGCTCGCGCGGCGGCAGCTCGTCCTCTTCGTCGCGCTGCGCGACCCGGCGCTCGACGCCGTCGCCGGCGCGAGGCCGCACCGCCTGGAGGACGTCTACCGCTCCGTCGTCGCGTCGGACTTCGTCCGGGAGCGTGAGCGGGTGCTGGCGCGGCTCCGGCGCGTCGGCGTCCAGTGCGTGGACGCGGCGCCGTCCGAGCTCTCGTCGCGCCTGCTGAACCGCTACCTCGACATCAAGCGCAGGGGGCAGATCGCGTGACCACGGCAGGAGCAGCCCCCTCGCCCGCCGGCGCTGGGGAGGGTGGCGATCTCGCCTGGCGCCCGCAGTCCCTCAAGAGCGCCTCCTTCCGCGCGGAGCGGGAGGCGTCGTGGCGGGAGCTGGAGGCGCTCGTGGCGCGGCTCGAGAAGGGGGGCGTGCGCGCCCTCTCGCCGCCGGAGCTCTCCCGCCTCCCGGCGCTCTACCGCGGCGCCCTCTCGTCGCTCTCGGTCGCGCGCGCGATCTCGCTCGACCGGAACGTGCTCGACTACCTCGAGTCGCTCGGCGGCCGCGCCTACCTCGCGGTGTACGGGACGCGGCGGCATCTCCGCGAGGCGCTCTCCGAGTTCGCGCTCCGTCGCTTCCCGCGGGCCGTGCGGGCGCACCGGTGGCACCTCGCGATCGCCGTCGCGCTGATGCTGATCGGCGCCGTGACGGGCTACGTCCTCACGGCCGCCGACGCCGAGCGCTTCTACGCCTTCGTCGGCTCGGGTTACGCCCAGGGGCGTGGGCCCGCCTCCTCCACCGCGTCGCTCCGCGAGGTGCTCTACGCGAAGGAGGACGCGGCGACGCTCCTCAAGACCTTCGCGATGTTCCTCTTCCAGAACAACGCGCGGATCGGGCTGCTCGCCTTCGCGGTCGGCTTCGCGGGCATGGTGCCCACGGCGCTCCTCGTCTTCTCGAACGGCCTGGTCATCGGCGCCTTCGGGGCGCTCTACGGCGGGCGCGGCCTCGGCCTCGAGTTCTGGGCGTGGATCCTGCCGCACGGCGTCACCGAGCTGACGGCGGTCGCGCTCTGCGGCGCCGCGGGGCTCGCCCTCGGGCAGGCGGTCCTC
>JBAVTL010000491.1:0-13879 GCA_049696175.1 Anaeromyxobacteraceae bacterium | reverse complement strand
GCTCGACGTCGTCCCCGGCGGCCGCGAGCGCCAAAGCGGCCTCGGCCGCGCGAGCCGACGCGAGCGCCTCGGTGGCCTCCGGCCAGCCGCGGTACTCCGCCTGGAACGCGACCAGCCGCTGCTCGTCGCCCTTCGCGGCCTCGAGCGCCAGCGGGACCTCGCGGGCCCGCGACCTGGCTATTGCCGGCCCGGCCTCCTGCCACTCGGAGTAGGAGTCGCGGAACGCGCGCTCGGACTCGACGGTGGCGGCCTCGCGCGCCGCCGCTTCCGCAAGCCCAACCTCCAACGCGCGCGCCTTGGCGGCCTCGGGCGTCCCCGGGAACTCTGCACGAAAGGCGCGGAGGCGCTCGATGGAAGCGGAGGCCGCGACCTCTTTCCTGAACTCGACCTCCGCGTTGGCGGCGCGAGCGGCGGCGACGAGGTCTGCGTACCCCCGCCAGCCTTCGTAGCGCGCTCGATAGGCGCGCAGCGCGCCCGGTTGGTCGGCGCGTCGCGCCTGGCCCAGCTCGGCCTCCGCGACGAGGCGGGCAACCTCGGAGGCAAGTTGCGCCTTCTCACCCTTGGCGGCCACTGCGTTCTCCGACAGCCAGAGGCGGCCATCCTGGATGACACGCTCGTAGGACCCGGCAGCGAGGTCCGCCTTCAGCCCGCGGGTCACGGGTGCGCACGCGCCGAGCGCCGCCAGCATGGCGGTGACGCAGATCGGCCCCGCCGGCGGGCCTCGGGTCCCCGGTCTCCAGGTCATGGCGTGCCTACAGCGACAGATCTTTCGTGGTGCTCGTGGCCGGCTTCGCCGACGCCTCGGCTGCCTTGCGCATGAGGGACACGGCCTGAGCCGCGCCCTGCATGGAGAAGCGGCTGACCTGGAACCGCCCGTTCACCATCGGGAACGCGATGCCGAACCAGGACGCGCTGCGCACCGCGTCGTCGATGACGTTGAAGGCCTCGAAGACGTACCGAGCCTTGCCGTCTAGCTTGACGCAGCGGATGGTGGCGTTGGCCGCGCCAGAGTCGGTGTTCAACAGGACGGGGTACTTGGCGCCGTCCTCACAGTCGGCGTCGTTCGCCAGCAACCAGAGGCACGAGCCGGACTCTCGATAGCAGTACTGGCCCAACAAGCCGCCGCTGTCGTTGATGGTCGCGGCAAAGACGCCCTTGTTCCCGTCCATGACTCCGGTGGCCCAGGCGCCGAACTGGCGGGCCTGCGCGTCGGCGCGGAGCGCGATTAGCGCCGCGCAAAGCGCGACGAGCCTGCCTGCGTAATGCGGAAACTGCATGGTGGCCCCCCCCTGTCTCGAGGCTACGCTTGGTGTACCGCCCGCCCGGACACCAGACCCGAGGAGAAGAGCGCTCCCAGCCCGTCATGGGTAGTCGCGCGTGCGTGGGACGCGGTGTCACCGTGAGCAATGCTGCCTACGACAAGCTGGCGCACCCTCCCGGTGTCCGTCCCCCCCGTAGCCTGCCGCGCGCTCCGTCATGAAGGCGGCAGCGGCACCGAGGGGGTTCAATGCAACGAACGTGGTGGACGGTTTGCCTGACAGTGATGGTGCTGGCGGGCTGCGGCGGCGGTAGCTCCGGGAGCACCGGGAACAAGACGACCTGCAACAACACCTGCGCTACGGCGAGCTTGACCCAGTGCTCTGGCACGCTGGTCCAGACGTGCATGGCCGACGGCAACGGCTGCCTGGCCTGGAGCGCGGCAGCGGCCTGCCCGAGCGCTGGCCTCTGCAGCAGCAGCGCCAGCGCGTGCGTGGCGGATCCATGCGGCGGTGTTCCGACCGCCGGCGTCTGCGCGACCGCCACCTCGGTGTCGTACTGCGGCGTCCCTACAGGCGAGGCGAGCCCTCGTGCGCTGGCCTACTCCTGCGCGGCTGGCGAGAGCTGCCAGGTCGCGAGCGGGAGCGCCAAGTGCGTCCTGACGAGCCAGTGCAGCGTCGGCGCGACCGAGTGCGTCGACGCGGCGACCCTGCGCTCGTGCAACGCCGGGTCGTGGCAGGCGTCATCCTGCGCGACGAGCTGCAGCACCTCGACGCTCGGCTCCTTCTGCGCCGCGCCGGGCACGCTGACGACGCTGACGGGCCGCGTGCTCTTCGAGGCCCGCATGCCGAACGCGGGGCTGTCCGACTGGGAGGCGAGCCCAACTCAGTACGGCGCGCCGCTCTTCCTCGTCATCTCGCGAGGCGCGAACGGCATCTACGACGCCGTCTACACGAGCGCCGCCTCGGCGACGATGGGCAACTTCTCGATCAAGGTTCCGGCCGCGCCGGCCGCCACCGACACCATCGTGGTCGCCGCGGCGGCCGACAACGGCGTCGGTGGCCTCGCCTTCGCAGTGGCCAACCCCGGCTTCTCGACAGGCGGAATGAAGGAGATCGACACCGTCGGGACGCCATCCCTCTGGTCGTGGGCATGGACGACCTCGGGGCTCACGAACGGCCAGGACGTCGTCATCACCGAGGCCATGGGCTCGGGCGCGGCCAACGTCTACTTCAACATGGTGGCCGCGTACGCCACTACTTACGCGCAGTATGGCCGGATCGGGCCGACGCTGATCGTCTGGATCGGCTCCGCCGCGACGTGGACGTGCGGCGCCTGCTTCGGTCCGTTCCCGACCACGGCGTTCGGGATGCCGTTCGCGACGCAGATCTGGCTCGGCGCCGATTCGGCTGACCAGAGCTACTGGTCAGACGCGGTGAACGAGCACGAGCTTGGCCACTGGGCGATGTCGTCGTACGGCTTCAGCCCGAACGAGGGCGGGGATCACTTCATGGGGAAGCCAACCTTCCCCGGGCAGGCGTGGTCGGAGGGCTGGGCCACGTGGTTCAGCTCGGCGGTGCGCGGCGACTCGCTCTACTACGACAAGCAGGCCGGCTCGTTCTTCTGGGCCGACATCGGCGCGGCCCAGTACGGCGCCGGCGCGTCGTTCGTGCAGCCGGTGGCGGCGAACGGGCTCCTGCAGCTCCTCGACGAGAACGAGGTCTCCGCGATGATGTGGAGCCTCTCTAGCACCGGTGCGGCGGCCACCAACGCGGTCTTCCAGGGGCTCGTGGCGCCGCGCATGACGGACCCGACGAGTGCGCGCGGCTACACGCGCCACACGTGGAGCTTCGACAGCGCCAGGAACTTCATCGACGTCGTGAACACAGGGGATCCCTCGCTCGCCTTCCCCGACTTCCTCGACGCGCTCGACTGCGCGAGCTTCTCGCGCAGCGCGATCGACGCTGCGACCGTTCCCGCGACCCAGTACCCGTACCCGTCCGCCAACCCCATCTGCAACTGATCGAAGGAGACGACATGCGCAACGTGATCTCGATGATGCTTCTCGTGTTGGCGGTGGGCTGCGCGCCAAAGTCCGTCCCTGCGCGCTCCGACGCGGCTCCTGCCGACGCTCCCGCGCCGGTGGCGAGCTCGTCTCCCCGTGCACCGATGACGGTGGAGTGGATCCGCCAGGGCGAGAGCGGCGGGCGGTTGACGCTCGTCGCCCGCGTGAACCGGAACGCGCCGATCCGGATCCCCGCGACCGTCACCGTCTCGGTGCCTGCCGGAGTGAGGGTGCTCTCGGGCCGGACGTCCTGGGTGATCGAGGGCTCCGAGTCGACCTCGCCGGTCGAGGAGACGCTGGTGTTCGAGGTGCTGCAGGCCGGGCCGCAGGAGATCCTCCTCGCAGCCGACGCGGAGACGGCCAACTTCGGCGTCCACGCGAAGAAGGCCTACAAGGTCGGCCAGGCCGCGCAGAAGGCGACGGCTCCGGCGACGACGGGGCCGGCGCTCGAGGTCGGCGGTCACGACTTCGGCCCGAGCGTGCCGGCAAAGCCTTAGCGGGGGAGGGGCCGTGGCGGTGCCGCCCTCCCGGCGTGCGCGCCGGGGGGGCAGATCGCTGCGGCTCTGGCGAAGGTGCGAGCGGCCCAAAGCCCGGGGGTAGCGCGCGGATCGCAGTTCCTTGACCGACAGGGGAGGCGGCTACCATGGCCGTGGAGGCGAACGGATGGGGCTGTACCGACTCGAGTTCTACGCGGACGAGTACGGCGACGAGCCCGTGCGGAGGTGGCTGCGCGAGGAACTGTCCCGCGCGCAGCGCCTGGTCGTCGGGTCCGCCATGCGGGAGATCCTCGAGGAGGAAGGCATCGACGTCTGCGGAACCGAGTTCGGCAAGCAGCTCGGCGGCGGTCTCTTCGAGTTCCGCGTGCGCGGGCAGCTTTCGGAGTACGTCGACGCGACTCCTCTCGATGCCGCCGATGAGAAGATCCTCATCCGCGTCTTCTGCCACGCCCACGGCGACAAGCTGGTGTTGCTCCTCGCCGGATACGACAAGCTCGCGAATCCGAGCAAGGTCCACCAGAACGACCAGATCGCGCTGGCTCGTCGGCGCCTGACCGCCTGGAGGCTTCGTCAGGCGCAGGCGGCGAAGAAGGGCACGAAGGCGAACCCCCACGGCTCGAGGTAGGTCGCCTTGACAAGCGCATGGGGAAATACCCATAAATGAGTCAAACGCCGAGCCGGAGCGCATCCCCCGGCCGCGGGAGCCGCCATGAGCCGCAAGTCCACATCGTTCGATGCCTTCATGCAGGAGGTCGAGGCGGAGACCCGCGCCGCTGGTCCCCAGGCTGAGGCAGAGGCCCAGGCCGTTCGGGATCACTTCCGTCTCGCGGTACAGGTCCTCCGGCGTCGGCGCGAACTCGGGCTCACGCAGAAGCAGCTGGCCGCCGCGGTGGGTGTCCATCAGAGCGAGATCAGCGACATCGAGCGGGGTGCCTCCACGCCCGGATACCGGACGCTCACGAAGCTCGCGTTCGGGCTTCAGTCCGAAGTGGCCTTCGTCCCATGGAAGAAGAAGCCTGCTCGGACCGGGTCCACACGCCCGAAGACCGCCGGCGCGCGCCGCGCGCCACGGGTGGCCGGTTATGGCTCGCCTCGTCAGCGCGAAGACGCGCTGACGAGGGCCTGACGCGAAGAAGGGTCAGCTCACCGCGTTCAGCGCGGTCGCCTGCGGCGCGCTGCGCTGCCGTCGGTGGGAGGGCTCCTCGCACCTCGCCAGGATTCGCTTCCAGCCGTTCCGAGCCCGAACCGCCTCACGAAGGATGTCGGCGTATTCGGCGGTGTCCACCCGGTCATCTGGGAACCCGCCGCGCGTGAGGTGCTCCTCGACGAGCGCGGTGCGGTCCGCCGCCCCCTTCGCGAGCGCGATGATGCGGCTGTAGGCCTCGCACGCGTAAGCGAAGGTCTCGCGCTTCCGGAACGCGATCGGGAGCAGCCATTCCCGGTAACGCGTGCTCCTCATGCCGAGCCGCTCCCGCTTGCAGTTGTGGAAGACGTGCGCGACCTCGTGAACGACGAAGTCGGCGAAGCGGTCCTCGACCTCGAAGTAGCCAGCCGACACGATGCACCTGGTGCCGAGGTTCATGCCGACGATGACGGGCGCGCCATCGCCGAGCAGGCGGGCCCCGATGCTGCCGAGGTAGAGGTTGGCGATGGCCCACGCCTCGTGCAGGAACCCCTCTGCACGAATCACGTCGGCGATGTTTCCCGGCAGGAGGAAGACCACCGACCGCTCCAGAGTCGAGAGCACGGTCGACCATTCCCGCTCCGGGAACAGGCCGCGGACCATGGGCTCGACCCTGGCCCGCGTGAAGGAAACGGGGTCGAAGTCTGCTGGCAGCGAATGAGCCCGCTTCCCGCGGGCCCGCCGCTCTACCTCCGCGATGAGCGCCTCCTCGAGATCGTGGTGGGCCTGCTGCGCGCGTTGGCTGAAGCTCTGGCCCGGCCACGCGAATGCCATCATGTCGGACTCGCCGGTCTTCAGGAACCGGCGGATCTCGCTCTTCACGGTCGCGGCGGCACACATGGGCGTCTCCGGCTACGCCAGGAGCCCAGCGGCGCGCAAGCGATCGATGAAGCGCCCCTTCTTCTCGTGGCGAGATCGCATGGCGGCGATCCGGGAGCGGGCGGCTCGGTGTCGCCGTCGTCGAGCTGACCGTCCTGCACCGCTAGGAGCCAGGCAAGGTAAAGGACGCGCAGATCACCACCCGCCAGATCCGCCCTTGAAGCTCCCGAACGAGTAGCTGTTCACGAAGCGGGTGGAGGTAATGGTCGCGCGCGAAGAGAGCCCGCGCAGCGTGGTCAACTCCTTTGCCGTCAGCGGCCGGTCGACGGCCTGGAACTCGTAGTACTGGTACTCGCTCATCTTGCAGTCCTCGTAGGCGCAGCCCCGCGCGATCCCGCGCGGACCCGCAGCGCGCCCGGCAGGTCTTTGTACGAGGAAGGTCTGACCCTTCGGAGCTGGTATCCGACGTTGGCGCCGGCAACGCGCCCTTCGGCGTTCAGGGAGGGACGCAGCAGCGCGATGTTGCGGGGGCGCACCGCGTACCGTATACGTTACGTGGAGGCGCCCGATGGCTGCCCAGAAGAAGACTGGCTTCGACCGCTACTTCGCCAAGCGCATGACCGACCCGAAGTTTGCGGCCGAGTACGCTGCGGCGCGCGCCGAGATCGACGCGACCGACAAGCTGATCCGCGCGCTCGACGCGGTTCGGGAGGCCGGGGGGCTCACCAAGGCCCAGCTCGCGCGCCGGATCGAGGCCAAGCCAGAGTCGATCCGCAGGCTCTTCACCGCTCCGGACAGCAACCCGACGATGGAGACGGTCTTCAAGGTGGCCTCTGCGCTCGGGTACCACCTCGAGCTGGTGGCGAATGGGAAGCGTTCAGGCGAACGGCGGGCCGGCTCGCGCCACGCCGCCCGGGGCGTGCGCCGTCGGGATTAGCGGAGAACGCTGCGAGGCTTGCGCGCCCGGTACTCGTCACCGAGCGCGCGCACCTTGGCGTAGTCCCGATCTGAGAAGGTCGTCCGAAAGGGCTTCGCCATCCCCGTGATGAGGACGACGCTCGGACCGCCCAGGCCGAGGGGCCCGCCGTCGCGTTCCAGGATGCAGAAGAGCCGGTAGTGGCGGCGCCCGGGTCCGTCGCAGCGCGCTTCGTAGAAGCCGGACATTTCACCGTGCATGGCCTCCCACTTCCCGCCGCCGGCGAACGCGGGAGGAGGCGTGTCGGCGACGGCCTTCACGACCGCGAGAAGCCTCGCGGCGACCAGGCAGTCATCGAGGAACGCCATGGCCGGTATGGCGCGACCAGGGTCGTCGCTCGCGTGGCGCTGGAAGAAGTGCACTTGCCACGGGGTGAATGCGGCGGCCGGGGGCGCACCCGTCTGTCGGCGGGTCTTCGTCATGCCGCGCCGTCCTCGCCATACTCGACCGAGAGCTCCTTCGGCGCCACGCGCGGCGACGGCTCACGAGCCTCGTAGCCCATGGCCCGGTACGCGCGAATCCGCTTCTCGAGCATCCGGTTGAGCACCGGGACGGCGGAGTCGCGGTAGTCGTGGATCCGGACCTCCGACTTCCCGGTCCGCTGCCGATGGAGGCGACCCGCGTACTGCACGACGGTTCCCTTCCACGCGACCGGCAACGCGAGGACCAACGTGTCGAGCCGCGGATCGTCGAAGCCCTCGCCCACGTAACGGCCGGTAGCGACGACGAGCCGCTCCTCCGTCTCGGGGATCGCCGCGAGGCGCTCCATGGTCTCGCGCCGCTCCTTGGGCGACAGACCGCCGTGGAAGGCGACCAGGTTGCGGGTCATGCGCCTTCAGGCGCTCGACGAAGAGCTCGAGGTGGTCCCGCCGCTCGGTGAGGAGGATGGCGCCGATGACGCCGATCTCCTTCTTCGGAATCCCGAGGAACTCCGAGAGCTGGGTCACCCATTGGTCGAGCAGCGGCTTTCGGTGAACGAGCACCAGGGTCGCGGTCGCTCGCTCCGCGATGAGGTGGGCGGCG
This sequence comes from Anaeromyxobacteraceae bacterium, assembly GCA_049696175.1. GTDB lineage: Bacteria > Myxococcota > Myxococcia > Myxococcales > Anaeromyxobacteraceae > DATIVK01. Next base: position 6,059 of record JBAVTL010000491.1, on the reverse strand, counting down.
AGTACGGTCTTGCCCGTCCCCGGCGGCGCCACCACGACTCCGATGTCGTGGGGAAGGACCGCCGCCGCGGCGCGACGCTGGATGTCGAGCAACTCGCCCTGGAAGCGGAAGGGTGCCTGCCGTCCTCCGACCCGCTCGTCGAAGAGAGCCGCCTTGGAGCCCCACTCGCCGAGGAGCTCGAGCGCGTCCCGGTCGCAGCCGCGCGGGAGGCTCAGGAACGAGCCCTCCTCCGTGGCGCAGGTGACGACGCGCGGCGTCCCCTTCGTGGAAAGCCGCATCGCCTGCTTCTTGTAGAAGTCCGGGTTCTGAAAGGCGGCGAGGCGCCTTAGGTCCGTGACCAGGGCAGCGGGCAGGCCGATGCGATCGACGTAGAAACGGTTCCCACGCACGCAGTGGACGCTCGAGGGCGCGCCCTCTCGCGGCGCCGCCCGCGGCGATCGCCCGGATGGCGGGCGCGCCCACGGGGCGACCTCCTCCTCCACCATCGGAAAGCGGACCCCGAGAACGCGTCCCTGGTGCCCTTCTTTTGGTTTGTCCAGAGCCGAGGGTAGACGTCGGGGCGTCCGCCGAAGAGGTAGGCGAACAGGGCAACCTTCGCGTCGGCGGTTGCCGGTGCGGATCCGGGGGTGGTCGTGGGGATCGAGACGGTGATCGTCGATTGCGCAGCCGTCGGACGTCGAAGCTCGGCAATCCGCGCCCGCAAGGACGCGCGCTCCGCGTCGAGCTCGGCGAGGCGGGCCTCGAGACGGGCAAGCTCGCCCGGATCTGTTGACGGCGGCGGCATCTGCAGGAAAGCTACCAGACCGGTCTGGCACTGCGAGTGCTTCCGAATGCGGTTCGGCCTCCGGGAGCGCGCGAAAGGGATCGAGGAGGACATACAGAAGGACACTCCGCGCGCCGAGGAGGCAGGTGGCGCAACCACCGACGATGAAGCCGCCGCGCTGCGGGAGTTCGGGACCGCGGCCGTAGCGGAGATCCTGCTCCCCACGGACGCCCACGTGATCGGCGAGCCGGTTACGGTCACGAGCATCAGGTGTCCTGCGGCGGCCCGTGGCGGGCTCCGGGCCACCTGTAGGCGCGGCGAGCGCGCTCACGAGGTGAGCCTCGCCGACGTGGCCTTCCCACCCGGCAGCGCGCCCGCAGCCCTGGTCGCCCGCTACCGCGCCTGGCTCGGCCTCGACGGCGTCGCCGACCCCGGGCTACCGCGCGAGCCCGCGCGTCCGCACAAGGTCGAGGAGGGCGACATCACCGTCGGACGCCCGGTGGAGCTGGTGGTGCTCGCGTGCAAGTCGAACGCGCTGCGCTGCCGTCTATTGGGGACTGCGCGCGAGGTCACGCTGCGGACGGCCGTGCGCGACGAGATCGCGGGCGCGATCGTCACGGTCACGCCGACGAAGCAGTGGACCCACGCGCGGCATCCGTACCTCTCGGGCGCGGTGTCGGCGGTACGGTTCGACGCCGCCGAGCTCGGTCTCGTTCCCCTCGCGCTCCGGGGCCTGGGCGAATGGGATCCCCAGGAGGAGTGCTGGGGGGAGGAGGGAGAGCCCATCGACGAGCGGGCGAGGGCGATCATCTCCCGGGGAAAGCGGCCGATGTTCGAGATGGAGCTGGTGATCCCCGGCGCCGATCCCGACGACGTGGACTCGGATCCGATTCTCGAGGCGTTCGATCGGAGGGCGGCGGGAGATCGCGAGGGGGCGCGCGAGCTCCTCGAGGGGCTCCTCGCGCTGGACCTCCGCTGCCTCGACGCCCATGCGCAGCTCGGGGACTACTCGTTTGAGGTGGATTCGCTTGGCGGCGCCGGTCGGCTAGACTTCACCCGTGAGCGCGCGGATCACGATCGACAGGGAACGGGTGGCCGAGTTCTGCCGGCGCCACCAAGTGCGGCGCCTCGCCCTGTTCGGCTCGGTCCTTCGGGACGACTTCAGGCCCGACAGCGACGTGGACGTCCTGGTGGAGTTCGCGCCGGACGCGCACGCGGGTCTCTTCGAGATGGCGCGCATGGAGGACGAGCTGGCCGAGGTGATCGGAAGGCGTGTGGACCTGCGCACGCCTGCGGAGCTGAGCCGGTACTTCCGGGACGAGGTCGTGGCGGGCGCCGAGACCCAGTATGCGGCGTGAGGATCTGGTCCGGTTGCAGCACATGCGGGACTCGGCGCGCGAGGCGCTGGGCTTCGTCGGCGGGCGCGGCCGCGAGGAATTCGCGCGCGACCGCATGCTCGCGCTGGCGGTACTGAAGTCGGTCGAGATCATCGGCGAGGCGGCGTCGAAGGTGAGCGAGGAGAGCCGCAAGGAGCTCCCCGGGCTCGCGTGGAAGGAGATGGTCGGTATCCGCAACCGGCTCATCCACGGCTACTTCGACATCGACTTCGATCGCGTCTGGAACACCGTGCGCGACGACCTGCCGGAGCTGGCGCAGCGGCTCGAGGCGTTCTTGACGCGGCAGACGGGCGGGGCTGGCAAGTAGGCCCCTGCGCGCGCCATCAAGCGCCGTGGAGGATCGCCTCCAGGTATGGACGCATCACCCGCTCGACGCGGCAGACCTTCGCGAAGCGGCGCAGCTCCTCGAGATCGCGGCGCGCGGCGCGGTAGTCGCGGAGTGCTTCGAGGGCCACGTCGAGGCCGATCTTGTTCCGGAACTTGAAGCAGTCGGCGACCGTCTTGGCGGCGCTCGTGATCCTGACGGGCACTCCCTCCAGTTCGTGGGTCTCGGCGCCAGCGTCGAACGCGGGACCGGACATGTAGACGAAGCGGACTGGGAGGTCGCGGATGGTGGGCCTCCAGCCTTTGAGCGGGATCGCGAGCCACACGTCCGGAGGGAGCTGGGTGCCCAGGCCGTGGAAGCGGAGGGCCGAGAGCAGGCAGATGACTCCTCGGGGAGCGAGACGAGCGATCTCGACGAGCGTGTGGTGCTCGGTGACCTCTCCGTCGGCCGCGATGGGCAGCGCCCTTTGGGCGCGAGAGTGGGGACGGCGAACCATGTGAAGCCTAGGTACTTATACGCAAGTACCGAGGTGGCTGCCAGTTGGCAGCGCCTTACGCGGACTGCTCCTCGTCGTACTCGACCGCGAGCTCCTTCGGCGACGCGCGGGGCTCGGGATCACATCCGAGGTGATTCTGCCGACAGCTCAGGGCGCAGCCAGCTCCCTCAATCGCTCCACGATCTTCACCATCGCCAGCGTGTCGAGCCCGCAGTACTCGAGCAGGTGCGCGCGCAGCCGCTTGCGCTCGGCCGGCGTGATCGCCCCGCCGTTCAGGAGCATCCCCGCCAGCACAGTCGAGGCCGTGCCGCCCTCGCCGATCTCGAGCTCGGAGTAGTCGATCCCGGGGACGAGCGCCGGGGCGACCGACTTCATGCTGAAGCTACCGCCGAAGCCGGGGTGGTAGACGTGGTTGCGGACGATCGGGAGCAGGTCGATCAGCTTCTTCGCGACCGCGTTGAGCGCGGCGCGCTGCGAGGGGACGTGCTCCGCGAGGTGCTCGAGGCAGCGCCTCTCGAAGGGGGCGTTGTAGGCGACCACCGTCTTGGCGCCATCGCAGGCGCGGACCACCGCCTCGGCCATCGCAGGACGAGGGTCGTTGGGACCGTCGGCGAGGTGCTCGTGGTGCGCCATCGCGCCCCCGGCGCCGACGACGTGGCAGCTCATCTGTACCGGGACCTGCATGAATGGCCCGCAGCCCTGCCAGACCGGGATGGCCGGGTTGATGGTCTCGAAGTCGAGATAGGCCACCGGCGCTTCCAGCGCTGCGAGCGCCTCGGCGAGGCCGTCCTCGGCGACGACCTTCCCCGCCTTCACCGATCGGACCTGCCGAGCCTGGATGGCCGAGAGCTTCGTCTCGTCCGGGATCTCCCGGATCAAATCGACGCCGTTGGCGAGGAGCTTCGCGGCGATCCCACCTCCTATGTAGAGGGTGGAGACGTGATCGTCGTCGACCGCTGGCAGGCAGCGCGCCTTGAACGGGCACTCGTAAGGCTCGTCACAGCACGGTCCGGCCTCGACGGCGGGGAGCTTGCCGGCGAGCGCAGCCTTCATCCGTTTCAGGTGCCCCGGGATCGCGGGGAGGAAGGCCTCGGCCGCCTTTGTCACGTCCTCCCTGACGAAGAGGTCGGAGAGATCCGGGAAGCGGCAGTCGCTGTTGAGGTGCATCAGCTCGACGCGCGGGACGTCGACGCCGGACTGCCGCAGCACGTGGAGTTGGATGGCGGCGTCGGGGATGTACTGGTCCTTCACCTTGGTCGAGGACTTCACCTCGATCAACGAATGGCGCCGCTTGCGTAGCTCGAGCGCGTCGACCGCGACGAAGACGCCATCGGCCTGAAAGGCGGCCTCGAAGATGACCGGCGCCCTGGCCGCGAGCGCAGCCGTCGTGTCGGCCACCTTCTCCGGGATCTGCCAGTACTCGTGGCCGATCAGCGTTCCACCATGGAACTGCCGTTGGGCCAGCTCGCCAACGCTGTGACCCTGGCTGAAGATCGCCTGCAGGGAGGCGTCCGGCTTCAACTCGGGCGCGTCAGGCTCGTGGACGCGCCACCAGAGCTGCTTCAGGCACTGGAGGCCGTAGCAGAAGCGGGACTTGGAGAGGGTCAGAGACGGCGTCCTTGCCATGGTGGGAGTCTCGACCAGGTACGGACACGGGGGCCCAGGGGCTGGAGGCGCTCGTCAGCCGGGAAAATACCCTGACAACACAGGAGAAGTGGCCGTGTCCGACCTCCATGTAGGGTGAACTCCCACACCGAAGGAGGCTCGAAATGACGACCACGACGACTTCGAAGACCAGGCAGGCGAGCGCGGGAGGGCGGCTCGTCGCCGTCGACGGACGAACGCTCCCGCTCCACGGCGTCCGGCTCGAGGCGACCGCCCGCGGCGGCCTCGCGCGGACCGTGCTCGAGCAGCGCTTCCGCAACCCGTACCCCGATCCGCTGCACGTCACGTACCTCTTCCCGCTGCCGGAAGACGGCGCCGTGAGCGGCTTCGCGTTCCGGATGGGCGAGACCCGCGTCGTCGGCGAGGTCGACCGGCTCGCAGGTGCGCGCCGGCGGTTCGAGGAGGCGGTCGTCGCCGGCCGCACCGCCGCGCTGCTCGAGAAGGACCGGAGCGGCCTCTTCACGCAGGAGCTGGGCAACGTGCCGCCGGGCGTGGAGGTCGTCGCGGAGCTCGTGATCGACCAGCGGCTCGCCTGGCTGCCGGAGGGCTCGTGGGAGTACCGCTTCCCCACGGCCGTAGCGCCGCGCTACCACGGCGCGAGCGCGGACGAGGAGCCGCCGAAGGAGGTGGCGGTCGCCGACGCGCCGATGGCGCCGAGCCTCACGCTCTCCCTCACCGTGTGCGACGACGTCGGCGCGGCGGACGGCGTCTCGTCGCCGTCCCACGTCATCGCGCGCGAAGCGAAGGACGGAGCGGTAGCGGTGACGTTCGCGGAGCCGAAAGGCGCGCCGCTCGACGCCGACGTGGTGGTGCGGTGGCGCAACGCGACCGAGCGGGCCGGGCTCGCCCTCGCTACGTTTCGCGCGTCCGCCGGACGGCTCGCGGAGCGGCGCTTCGGGCTGCTCACCGTCGTCCCGCCGGCGGCGGCCTCGAAGCCGAAGACCTTGGCGCGCGACCTGATCGTCCTCCTCGACACGAGCGGATCGATGAGCGGACGCCCGCTCGACCAGGGGCGCGCCGTGGTGGCGGCGCTGCTCGGGGCGGTTCGGGACGAGGACCGGCTCGAGCTGATCTGCTTCGCCGACCAGCCCGAGCGCTGGCGCTCCGGACCGACGCCCGCGACGGCGGTGAACCGAGCTGAGGCGCTTCGCTGGCTCCAGGAGCGGCGGACCGCCGGGGGCGGCACGGAGCTCGGCGCGGCGCTGCGCGAGGCGCTTCGGCCGCTGGACGGGGAGGCGCAGCGGCAGGTGATCGTGGTGACCGATGGGGACGTCACCGGCGCGAAGGCGCTGGTCGCTCACGTGCTGCGGAGCCTCCCTGCGAGGTCGCAGCTCCACGCCGTCGGCGTGGGCCACGCGCCGAACCGCTCCATCCTCGCTCCGCTCGCGCGGGCGGGGCGCGGCGCGGAGGTGC
>JBAVTL010000490.1:0-2914 GCA_049696175.1 Anaeromyxobacteraceae bacterium | reverse complement strand
GTCGCGCAGCGCCTCGACGCCGACCGGCGCGCCGAGCTGGCGCTTCGACGGCGTGTCGTAGATCGGCGAGAAGGTCGCGTAGCTGGCGCCGCCGGCGATGGCCGCCTCGACGTCGGCGAGCGAGTGGCAGGAGCAGCCCAACAGCACCTCGGGCCCCAGGAGCCTCCGCGCCTCGGCGACGGGGATCCCGGCAGACGGCAGGTGGACGCCGTCGGCGCCCGCAGCCAGGGCGACGTCGATCCGGTCGTTCACGACGAGGAGCTGCCCGGCCTCGTCGCAGGCCCTGCGGAGCGCGCGGGCGAGCGCGAGCAGCGCACGGCCGCCGAGCTCCTTCTCGCGGAGGTGGACGGCGACCGTCCGCGGCCGCAGCCCGCGCGCCGCCGCCAGCACGCGCGCGGGGAGGTCCGCGACGAGCCGACGGTCGGTGATCAGGTGGACTGCCGGGATCGAGTGGCTGGCCATTCGCCCGGCTAGGTGCCGATGAGCCCGGTCAGGGGGCTCGAGGCGGCGGCGTGGAGCTTCATCGGGATGCGGCCGGCGAGGAAGGCCTTGCGCCCGGCCGAGACGGCGTCGCGCATCGCCTCGGCCATCAGCACGGCGTCCTTCGCCTCGGCGATGGCGGTGTTCATCAGGATGGCGACCGCGCCCAGCTCCATCGCGATGGCGGCGTCGCTCGCCGTGCCGACGCCGGCGTCGACGAGGACCGGCACCGTCGCCGTCTCCATGATGATCTTCAGGTTGTAGGGGTTGCGGATCCCGAGGCCGCTGCCGATCGGCGCGCCGAGCGGCATGATGGCCGCGCAGCCCGCGTCCTGGAGCCGCTGCGCCGTCACCGGATCGTCGTTGGTGTACGGCATCACGACGAAGCCCTCCTTGACGAGCACCTTCGCCGCCTGCAGGAGCCCCTCGACGTCCGGGAAGAGCGTCCGCTTGTCGCCGATGACCTCGAGCTTCACGAGGTCGCCCATCCCAAGCTCCCGCCCGAGCCGCGCCGTCCGGACCGCCTCGTCGGCGGTGAAGCAGGCGGCGGTGTTGGGGAGCAGGATCATCTCCTTCGGGATCCACTCGAGGAGCGAGGCCTCCCCCTTCGCGGAGAGGTCGAGCCGCCGGACGGCGACCGTCACCACCTCGGCGCCCGAGGCCTCCAGGGCCCGCTGCATCGTGGGGAAGTCGCGGTACTTCCCAGTGCCGACCAGGAGGCGGCTGGTGAAGGTGTGCGTCCCGATCTTCCAGGTGTCTGCCATGGCCTACCCTCCCCCGACGAAGGCGACGATCTCGACCGCGTCGCCGGGGCCGATCCGCTGGCTCTCGTAGCGGTCCTTGGTGACGACGGCCTCGTTCAGCTCCACGGCGACGCGCGCCGCCTTGACGCCGAGGTGGGCGAGGAGCCCTGTGACGGTGGTGCCTTCCGGAAGCTCGCGGAGCTCGCCGTTGATCCTGACCTGCATGGCGTGGCGATCTAGCAAGCCGCGCCCCGCCGCGTCAAACCGCGAAGCGCGCGTTGACGGAGTCGCCGCCGCGCCGGTACCGTGCTTGGCTCCCATCCAGGCACAGGAGAGGACGTCACCATGAAGTGGCTAGCCACCCTCGGCGCCGCGCTCCTCGCAGGCGGCTGCGCGTCTTTCAGCACGATGTCCACGGCCCGGACGGTGGGGCTCGACGCCACGCAGGTGTGGGTCGCCCCCGAGGTCGTGGGCGTGACCTTCGACACCGGGTCGCCGCCGGACCGCCAGTCATTCTCGATCCCGCAGCTCGAGGTCGGCGTCCGCCGCGGGGTCACCGAGGACTTCGAGCTCGGCGCCAAGCTCTGGCTCCTCGGCACCGCGCTGGAGGGCAAGTTCCAGGTCGTCCGTTCGGAGACCCAGGATGCGGGCGTCGACGTCGCCATCGCCCCGAGCATCGGCTGGCTGGGCTTCAACGCCGGCGCCGGGGGCGGCAACTTCAACGTGGTCACCGGCTACCTCAGCGTCCCGATCGGGCTCAACGTCCCAGGCGGAAGCCAGCTCGTCCTCACGCCCAAGGCCATCTACCAGCGCTACATGGCCAGCGACTCCGGCGGCTCCGGCAGCGCCGGGCTGCTCTTCCTCGGCGGCTCGGTCGGCTACGCGTGGAGGCTCGGGACGATGTACGTCCTCCCCGAGATCTCGGTCATGCAGCCGGTGGTCAACCCGGCCACCTCCGACGTGATCAAGTTCGATGGCGTCGTCTTCCAGGGTGGCCTCGGGTTCCTCTTCGGAACCTGATGGCGGCCTAGTACATCGACTGCGCGATCCAGTCGAGGTAGGCGTCGCTCCCCGCCTCGACGGGGAGCGCGAGCACCTCGGGGACTTCGTACGGGTGGAGCGCCAGGATCCGGTCGCGCAGCTCCGCGAAGCGCCGCCGCTGCGTCTTGAGGATCAGCAGGACCTCGGCCTCGTCCTGCACCTTCCCCTGCCAGCGATAGATGGACCGGAGCCCGGGGAGGACGTTGCCGCAGGCGGCCAGCCTCTCCTCGACCACTGCGCGGGCGATCGTGGCGGCGACGTCGGCCGAGGGCGCGGTGACGAGGACGACGACGGCGTCGGTCACGGCGCGCTCGCGCCCTCCTCAGCCAGCGGCGCACCCGCGGCAGCGGGGACGATGGGCAGCTCCCGCGAAGCCTCCTCGGCCATCGCGGCGGCTGCTGCTGCCGCGGCGGCGGCGAGGTCGGCCTCGGACGCCGAGAGCACCCGGTCGATGTCCAGGAGGATCACGAACCCCTTCCCGACCTTCCCCATCCCCGTGATGTGGTCCAGCTTCACCCCCGTGCCGAACGCCGGCGGCGGCTCGATGTCGTCCGCCGACAGGTCCGTCACCTCGCTCACCGCGTCGGCGATCACACCCAGCGTCAGCGTCTCCTCCTTCGTCTTCGTCTCGACGACCAGGACGCAGGTCC
>JBAVTL010000489.1:0-5125 GCA_049696175.1 Anaeromyxobacteraceae bacterium | reverse complement strand
CGCGAGACCCTTCGACGCCGAGTACTTCGTGATCGCCGCCGTGAGCGTCGTCTTACCGTGGTCCACGTGACCGATCGTCCCGACGTTCACGTGCGGCTTGTTACGCTCGTACTTTTCCTTGGCCATGGCTCGCTCTCCCTGGGTGCGTGGACGTTCCCAGCGTCCTTACTTGGTAGCCGCAGTGCCCTTCGCCTTCGACACGATGGTCTCGGCGATGCTGCTGGGGACCTGCGCATAGTGCGCGAAGTGCATCGTGTAGGTGGCGCGACCCTGGGTCTTGGACCGCAGGTCGGTCGAGTAACCGAACATCTCGGCCAGCGGCACGAGCGAGTCGATCACCTCTGCACCATGCTTCTGCTCCATCCCCTGAATCTTGCCGCGGCGGCTGTTGAGGTCGCCGATGACGTCGCCCATGTAGTCGGAGGGCGTCACGACCTCGACCTTCATGATCGGCTCGAGGATGACGGGCGAGGCCCTGGCGGCGCCCTCCTTGAAGCCCATCGAGCCGGCGATCTTGAAGGCCATCTCGTTCGAGTCGACGTCGTGGAAGCTGCCGTCGAAGACCTCGACCTTGATGTCGACCATCGGGTAGCCGGCGAGGATGCCGCCCTCCATGGCCTCCTCGATGCCCTTGTCGATCGGCTTGATGAACTCCTTCGGGATGGTCCCGCCGACCGTCTCGTTCTCGAAGACGTAGCCGGTGCCGGGCGGCTGCGGAATGAGCCGCACCCAGCAGTGACCGTACTGACCCTTGCCGCCGGTCTGCCGAACGTACTTGCCCTCGGCCTCGACCTGCTTCGTGATGGTCTCGCGGTAGGCGACCTGCGGCTTGCCGACGTTCGCCTCGACCTTGAACTCGCGGAGCATGCGGTCCACGAGGATCTCGAGGTGGAGCTCGCCCATCCCGGCCATGATCGTCTGGCCAGTCTCCTCGTCCGTGTGGACGCGGAAGGAGGGGTCCTCCATCTGGAGCCGGTTGAGCGCGATCCCCATCTTGTCCTGGTCGGCCTTGGACTTCGGCTCGACCGCGATCTGGATCACGGGCTCCGGGAACTCCATCCGCTCGAGGATGATCGGCGATCCCTCGTCGCAGAGCGTGTCACCCGTCGTCGTCGACTTGAGGCCGACCGCCGCCGCGATGTCACCCGCGAAGACTTCCTTGATCTCCTCGCGCTTGTTGGCGTGCATCTGGAGGATGCGGCCGATGCGCTCCTTCTTGTCCTTCGTCGCGTTCTGGACGTAGGAGCCGGCCTCGAGCTTCCCCGAGTAGACGCGGAAGAAGGTGAGGTTCCCGACGAAGGGGTCGTTCATGATCTTGAACGCCAGGGCGGAGAACCGCTCGTCGTCGGAGGTCTTGACGGCGATCTCCTCCCCCTTCGCGTTGACGCCCTTCATCGGCGGCTTGTCGAGGGGGCTCGGGAGGAAGTCGACGACCGCGTCGAGGATCTGCTGGACGCCCTTGTTCTTGAAGGCCGTGCCGCAGATGACCGGGAAGAAGGCCATCTCGAGCGTGCCCTTGCGGAGCCCGCGGAGGACCTCCTCCTTCGACAGCGCGTGGCCGTCGAGGAACTTGGCCATCAGCTCGTCGTCGATCTCGGCGACCGTCTCCTCCAGCTTGGCGCGGTACTCCTTCGCCTGCTCGAGGAGGTCGGCGGGGATCTCGATCTCCTGGTACTTCGCGCCCATCGTCTCGTCGTCGAAGGTGACCGCCTTCATCTTGACGAGGTCGACCATGCCGCGGAACTTGTCCTCGGCGCCGATCGGGATCTGGATGGGGAGCGGCTTCGCGCCGAGCTTCTCGCGGATGGTGTCGACCGCGTGAAAGAAGTCCGCGCCGATGCGGTCCATCTTGTTGATGAAGCAGATGCGCGGGACCTTGTACTTGTTCCCCTGCCGCCAGACCGTCTCGGACTGGGGCTGCACGCCCTGCACGGCGTCGAACACGGCGCAGGCGCCGTCGAGGACACGGAGGGACCGCTCGACCTCGATGGTGAAGTCGACATGGCCAGGGGTGTCGATGATGTTCAGCCGGTGCTCACGCCAGAAGGCGGTGGTGGCCGCGGAGGTGATCGTGATGCCACGCTCACGCTCCTGCTCCATCCAGTCCATGACGGCGGTGCCCTCATGGACCTCGCCGATCTTGTGGGTGACGCCGGTGTAGAAGAGGATGCGCTCGGTCGTGGTCGTCTTGCCGGCATCGATGTGCGCCATGATGCCGAAGTTGCGGTAGCGCTCGAGTGGACTGGTGCGGGGCATTGTCGTTCCTGAAGCTTTCGTGCGTGCGCAAGCGACATCGCCCGAGGGCGGTGCCGCGACCTGACCGAGCTGTCAAAGACCTGGGCGGGTTCCGTTGAACCTTGCCAACCAGAGGCTGGCCACCCTGTCCGACTCGATCCTCCTGAAGAACTCCTACCAGCGGTAGTGAGCGAAGGCCTTGTTGGCCTCGGCCATCTTGTGCGTGTCTTCGCGCTTCTTGACCGCGTTGCCGCGGTTGTTGGCGGCGTCGATGATCTCGCCCGCCAGCTTCTCGACCATCGTCTTCTCGCCGCGGGCCTTTGAATAGTCGATAAGCCAGCGCATGGCAAGCGCGGCGCGACGATCCTGGCGAACCTCGACGGGAACCTGATAGGTCGCGCCGCCAACCCGGCGGCTCTTGACCTCGACCACGGGCTTCACGTTGTCGAGCGCCTTCTTGAAGACCTTGAGCGGGTCATCCTTGAGCTTCTGCTCGACCTGATCGAAGGCGCCATAGATGATCTTCTCACCCGTGGCCTTCTTGCCCTTCCGCATCAGGTTGTTGACGAACTTCGCCACGATCCGGTCCTGGAACTTGGGATCGGGGAGGATCTTCCGCTTCTCGACTTCGCGACGACGAGGCATCTAAACCTATCCTTGAACTAGCTCGGGCGCTTGGCGCCGTACTTGGAGCGACTCTGCTTGCGACCCTGGACGCCAACCGCGTCGAGCGTGCCGCGGACGATGTGGTAGCGAACGCCCGGGAGGTCCTTCACGCGGCCTCCGCGGATGAGCACCACCGAGTGCTCCTGGAGGTTGTGGCCGACACCAGGGATGTAGCTCGTCACCTCGAACCCATTGGTGAGGCGAACGCGGGCGACCTTGCGGAGCGCCGAGTTCGGCTTCTTGGGCGTCGTGGTGTAGACGCGGGTGCAGACCCCGCGCTTCTGCGGCGACTCCACGAGCGCGGGAGCCTTGTTCTTCCGCTTGATCTTCTCGCGCCCCTTGCGCACGAGCTGGCTGATCGTCGGCATCGGTCTGAAGTTCTTTCGTCAACAAAAACGCCCCGTTGTTCCCTTGGGGCGCGGGTGACAAACCCGTCGTGAGGGGCGCGGATTATACGAACGACCCCGTTCGCGTCAAGCACTTTCGCGTAACCGCTTGATCTTTCCCCGCCGGCCCGTCTCGGGATGGCCGCCTTCGGCGTCCAACTTGCTCCCGGGAACGGCGAGGGGGCGCAACCTACCCCTTTTCGTTCCCAGTGCCAACCCCCCCACTCCGATATCAATCCTTTGATTGCTGACGAGGCCCGGCGCGCAGGAGCGGACCGGGCCTCGGAGCAGCGGCTGCTTCCGTCGAAACCCTACAGGAGCCGCTTCTCGGCCGCTTCCCAGCTCACGTTCTTGAGGAACGCGTCCAGGTACTTGGCGCGCTCGGTGGCCAGGTAGTCCCGCATGAAGGCGTGCTCCCACCCGTCCATCACGAGGATGGGACGATATCCGGCCGGGACGTTGTTCTCGTGCAGCATCACGAAGTGGTTCGAGAGCCAGCCGGTGGACGGGTCCTGGAACGTGAAGGCCCAGCCGATCCCCGGCATCGTGGCGACGCCGCGGAAGTCGGAGAGCCACGTCTCGTACTTCCCGAAGGAGGTCTCGATCGCCTTGCGGAGCTTCGACCCGGCGGGGGGCTCGGCCTGGGCGCCGGGCGCCAGGTTCTCGAAGTAATACTCGTGGTTGACCATCCCTCCGAACTCGAAGCCGAGCCGGCGGGTCAGCTCGGCATAGACCGGATCGGCGCCGGAGGCCTTCCCCTCGGCGCAGATCCCCTGAAGCTTCTCGGTGAGCGCGTTGGCCCGCTTGACGTACCCCTCGTAGAGCTTGAGGTGCTCCTCGATCTGCTTGTCCGAAATGCCGGTAAGTCCTCGAACCTTCGAGAAATCCTTCGGCGCGTAGCGCTTCACGTCAGCCATTCGAGCGTCTCCTCCATCGGTGAGGTCGTAAAGATGCGTTCCCAAGATTTGCGCCCGTTCCCATCCAGGAGCACGACCCTCTGGGGTTCCACCCCGAAGGGGCCGCACTCCCTTTCGGTGCTATAAGGTCGCCCGCATGCCTGCAGCCCGTAGCCTCGTGCCCGCACGGATCGGCCGCGCGATGCTCTGGATCTTCGCCGGCGCCGCAGTGTTCCTCCTGCTGGTCGGCGCGCTCTGGATCACCCTCCCCGACCCGGCGCCGCTCGCGCGCGAGTTCCCCAGGACGACCGCGCTCATCGACCAGCGCAAGGCCGAGGCGAAGGAGAAGCGCCGCCCCCTCCGCGTCCGTCAGAGCTGCGTCGGGCTCGATCGCGTGTCGCGCCGGCTGGTGGAGGCGGTCCTGATGTCGGAGGACGCCCGCTTCTTCGGACACGACGGGTTCGACTGGACCGCGATGCGGGACGCGGCCAAGCGCGACCTCGCGCAGGGGAGCTTCGCGCGCGGCGCCTCCACCATCACGCAGCAGCTCGCGAAGAACCTCTGGTTCGGGACGAACAAGAGCCTCTGGCGCAAGCTCAAGGAGGCGGTCGCCGCGTCGAAGCTCGAGCACTCCCTCTCGAAGCGGCGGCTCCTCACGCTCTACCTGGACGTGGCGGAGTGGGGCGACGGGGTCTTCGGCATCGAGGCGGGCGCCCGCAGCCGCTTCGGCGTCCCGGCGTCGCAGCTCACCACGGCGCAGGCCGTCGTCATGGCCTCCATGCTCCCAGCGCCAAGGCGGGTGGACCTCGCGCGCCCGTCACGCTGGCTCCGCGCGCGGTCGCACCGGCTCCTCGACCGGATGCGCGACGAGGGGGCCATCGGGAACGAGGAGCACCTGCGCGCGAGCGCGGAGCTCGAGCGGATCCTCGCCGGGCCCGCGCC
>JBAVTL010000488.1:0-6486 GCA_049696175.1 Anaeromyxobacteraceae bacterium | reverse complement strand
CTGCTGCGCGACGGGGGCAGGCTGGTGGCCGCCGTCCCCGCGTGGGCCCGCCCGGACTCGCACGGTGACTTCGGGCGCGACGAGGAGCTGGCGGTCGCGGCCCAGCGGGCGGGGCTCCAGTGGTACCCGAAGCTCGTCGTCGGCGTCCCCTTCACCCCCTCGACCGGCCGGCGCTTCCTCGTCGCCCAGGGAGAGGACCGCGCGGCGCGGGTCGCGCAGCTCACCGACGCGCTGCGCGCCCTCTGCGCGGCGGAGGAGATCCGCGGGATCCACGTCCTCTTCCTCGACGCCGAGGAGGCGCGGGAGCTGGAGGCGGCCGGGTTCGCGCTCCGCGTGGACTTCCAGTTCCACTGGCGCAACGAGGGGTACCGGAGCTTCGAGGAGTTCCTCGCCCGCTTCGGCTCGCGGCGGCGGAACACCATCCGGCGCGAGCTCGCGGAGCCCGGGAGGCGCGGGATCTCCATCCGGACGGTGCGGGGAGAGGAGCTCGCGCGCGACGCGGAGCGCTGGGCGCACGACTGCTTCGGGCTCCACCGCGCCGCCGTGGAGCGGCTGCCGTTTGGAGTCCGGTTCGTCAACGTGTCCTTCTACGAGCGGGTGGTCGCGACGATGGCGGACGCGGTCGAGGTGGTCGAGGCGCGCCGCGAGGGGCGGCTCATCGCGATGGCGCTCAACTTCGCGAGCGCCACGCGGCTCCACGGCCGCTACTGGGGCGCCGCCGAGGAGCACCCGTTCCTGCACTTCAACGTGGCCCTCTACCACTCAATCGGCGAGTGCATCCGGCGCGGCGTCGCGACCTTCGAGCCGGGCGCAGGCGGCGAGCACAAGCTCGCGCGCGGCTTCGATCCCGTCGAGACCTGGAGCGCCGCGCTCCTGCTGGAGCCCGGGCTCGACGCGGCGGTGCGAGCCTTCCTCGCGACCGAGACTCCCCAGCGCCGCGCGGCGCTCCTTCGCTGGCGCGAGGAGCACCCGCGGCTGGGGGGTTAGCGGCTCTGCGGCTACTCGAACTCGACCTTGCCGCTGTCGAGGTCGTAGACCGCCACGGCGATCTTGAGCTTCCCCTCCTCGACGAGCTTCGCGAGGACCGGGCTGCGCGCCGTGAGGGCCGCGGCGGCGCGCCGGGCGTTGGCGTGCGACGCGTCGTCGAGGAGCCCCTCCTTGCCGGGGGACGCCTTCGCCTGCTCCACGGCCGGGGCGATCTCGGCGACGATGGCGCCGATGTTCCCCTCGGCCTTTCCGCCTGACTCGGCCGTCGCCTTCACCGCGCCGCAGGAGTGGTGGCCGAGGACGACGACGACGCCGGTCCCGAGGTGCTCCGCGGCGTACTCGACGCTGCCGATGTCGATCGGGTCGGCCACGTTGCCGGCGACGCGCACCACGAAGAGATCGCCGAGCCCCTCGTCGAAGATCAGCTCCGGGGGGACGCGCGAGTCGGAGCAGCCGAGGATTACCGCCTTGGGGTTCTGCCCCTTCGTCAGCCCGCGGCGGCGCGCGGCGGAGCCGTCCGGATGGGTCGACTTGCCCGCGGCGAAGCGGGCGTTGCCGGCCTTGAGCTGCTTGAGCACCACGTCGGGGTTCGGCGCCGCTGGGGCCGCGTGGTCGTTCGAGAGCGCGGTGACGGGAGCGAGCAGCGTGGCGGCGAGGGTCAGGGACGCGAGACGATTCATGGGTTGTCGTGGGCTCGTGCGGTGTGGGTTCACTGCGGGACTGGTTGGGACCGTTGGCTGCGAGACGCGGTCCAGCGCTCGCGGGGGGTTGGGCTCCCTAGAAGCGGCGGAACTGGGCGTCGGGGTGCTTCGGCGCGCCGTTGCCCGGGACCGCGTGCGAGGAGTGCGCGGTCGGCGTCGGGAGGGTGGGGTGGACCAGCGGCGGCGCCACGCGGGCGGGCGCCTCGGAGAGCTTCGGGACGTGGATCCGGTGGCGCGCGGCGGCGACGCTGGACTCGCGGATCTTGAAGAAGTCCATGAGCTGCAGGAGCGACTCGGCCTGCGAGGCCATCTCCTCGGCGGTGGACGAGAGCTCCTCGGCCGCCGACGCGTTCCGCTGGGTGACCTGGTCCACCATCGCCATCGCCTTCGAGACCTGGCTGATCCCGGTGGACTGCTCCTGGCTCGCGGCGGAGACCTCCTGGACGAGGTCGGCGGTCTTCCTGATGACCGGGACGAGCTCGTCGATGAGCTTGCCGCTCTCCTCGGCCACCTCGACGCTCCCCACGGCGCGCTCGCCGATCTCCTTGGCGGCCTTCTGGGAGCGCTCGGCGAGCTTCCGGACCTCGGTCGCGACCACGGCGAAGCCCTTCCCGTGCTCGCCGGCGCGGGCGGCCTCGATGGCCGCGTTGAGCGCCAGGAGGTTGGTCTGGTAGGCGATCTCCTCGATGATCGAGACCTTCTCGGCGATGTCCTTCATCGCGACCACCGTCTGCCCGACCGCGCGGCCGCTCGCCACGGCGTTCGCGGCGCCCTCCTTGGACATCCGCTCCGTCTGCTGCGAGTTGCTCGCGTTCTGGCTGATGGAGGCGTTCATCTCCTCGAGCGAAGAGGTCGTCTCCTCCACCGAGGCCGCCTGCTCGCCGGTGCCCTGCGAGAGGACCTGCGACGTGGTCGACACCTGCTGGGACGCGGCGGTGAGCGCCTCGGAGCCGCCCCTCACCTCCGAGATGATCTCCCCTAGCTTCTCCACCATGGCCCGCATCGCGGCCTGGAGGGTCCCGATCTCGTCGCGGCTCGTCACCTCGACGCTCTCGCGCAGGTCGCCGTGCGCGATCCGCTCGGCGAGCGAGACCACGCCGAAGATGGGGCTGGTGATGGAGCGGGTGACCCAGATCGCGACGATCGCGGCGAGGAGCGCGGCGACGACGATGATGGCGACGACGAACCCGCGCGCCGAGGTGAACGTCTCCTCACCCCGGGTCACGGACTCCTTCATGAGCTCCTGCTCGAGGTCCCCGAGGTGGGTCCAGTGCGAGCCGATCCTGTCGAGGACGGGGAGGAGGTCGGTGCGCAGCAGCGTGCGCGCCTCCGCGAGCTGTCCCGAACGGACGAGGGCCTTGCTCCGCTCGAGCACCTCCTCGAACTGCTTCTCCTCGCCGCTCATGCCGACGAAGGCCTGGCGCTCCTTGTCGTTGACCGAGCGCTTCTCGGCGCTGCCGATCAGATCCTCTTCCTTGCGATCGACCTCCTCCACCGTCCGGAGGGTGTTGTCGAAGTCAGCCACGGTCTCGGCCGAGATCAGGTGCGCGGCGGCCCGAGACTGGTCGCCGGAGAGATCCAGCCCGGTGCAGATGTGCTCCAGGGTCTCGGCTCGCTCGTGTCCCACCTCGCGGAGGCTGTCTCCGAGGAGCCCCATCCTGCCGATGGAGAAGGCGCCGACGACGACGGTGAGCGCCGTCAGCGCGGTGAAGGACAGCCCCAGACGCATCCCGATCCCGACTCTCATGTGTTCCCCTCGCGACTTTCCGCGCTCCGCGCAGGCCGCGGGTCGCAAGCCCGACGTTCAGCAACTTGCGTGCCGTGCGGACGCAGCGCGGTTCTCGGTGGTGCGAGACGGCGAAGGCCCCGTGGCGTCAACGCATTCCATCGCCCGCGGAGGCGGACGGAGCTCGGGGGGACCAGGGAACCCGTCCCCGGGTTGAGCTTCACCGGTGGGTCATCGGTGCAGGGCGGAGGAAGGACTACCCAGCGACCAGATGCCGCTGTTGTGGTCAGGGGTAGCAGCGTCCGTCCGTCACGTTGCAGATCAGGCCGCCGTCGCAGCCGGGCAAGGCGGCGCAGCCCGGCGCGGGGGCGCTGCCGTCGATGAGCAGGTACAGCGGAGCGTCCATCGTCAGTCCCGGCGCGGCGTCGATCGACGCCTGCGCCCCGGAGAAGCCCGGCAGCCTCGCCGAGACGTCCCAGCTTCCTGCGGGGAGCGGGTAGATCGTCAGCTGGTTGCCCGACGCAGCGATCAGGGACTGGTGCTCCGTCCCGGCTACCGTGAACGAGGGGTAGACGACCGTAGCGCCCCCTTCCACGGTCACCGTGGCGAGCACCGAGGCCGCGAGCGGCATCAAGAGCGAGGGATCCGGCGGCGTCGCGCCGCCGCCGTACCGGTCTCCGACCCGGTTCTCCGCGCCTCCCTCCAACTCCAGGACGACCAGCTCAGCCCTCCCTGTGGGGAAAGGGGCACCGTCGAAGAGGATGAACTCGTCGATGGAGGTCGGCACCGCCTCGAGCCGGTACGTCCCGTCCGAAGCGACCGCGACCTTCAAGTCTGGCCTTCCCCAAGGATACACGTAGCCCCCCGGGCTCGCGCCGACGATGCGGCCGGAGACGGTGGCGAGGGGGGTCTCCAGCTCGGGGCACGCCGCGAGGAGCGCGGCGGCGGCGACGGCGACGGCGACGGCTCGGAGCGTGCCCCTCATGGCGGGTCGACTCCGGAACCCACTCCTACGGTCACCGCGCATCAAAACCTCCACCCGAGTCCTGCGAGTCCCTGGAGGAGGCCGCTCGACCGGCTCTCCCCGTCGATCCGCACGAGCGCCCAGTCGAGGTGGGCTTCTGCGCCGACGGAGAGGCGCCGCGTGAGCGGGATGTCCAGCCCGGCGACCACGCCCGGCGTGAACGAGAAGTACGTCTCCGCCGCCGGCGACGGGGCGAGATCGAAGCGCCGGCGGAGCCAGAAGCCGGAGAGGCGCGGCCCGGCGAAGAGCTCCGCGCGGCCGAGCCAGGGGGGCCGGAACCTCCACGGCAGCGCGACTCCACCTGTCACGAGGCCGTAGCGGACGGCGACGGGGCCTCCCGGGATCGAGAGGCGCGCGGTGCCAGCGGACGTGGCGGCGTCCACGCGGAGCTCCATGCCCGAGGACGGCCACTCGCGGATGGCGAGCGTCGCGCCGACGGCGGTGACCGGCGCCAGGACGTCGGCGCGGTTCCGCCGGTCGAGGAAGCCGACGCTCGCGACGCGCGGCGAGAGCTCGTATCGTCCCGCCGCACGGGTCAGCAGCCTCTCGACGTCGATCCGCTCGCCGGGATCGAGCGCGACCTCCGTGTCGAGGAGCGTCGCCGCGCCGCCCTTCGCAACCTGGACGCGGTGCGATCCGGGATCGAGCGCCACGCCACCGGGGAGCTCCGCGAGCGGCTTGCCGTCGACGCGGACCGTGAAGCCGTCGAGCCGGGTCGAGTAGCTGTAGAGCTCCGGCCGCCCTCGCCGCTGGAGGCGGCCTGCTAGGACGATAGGGTCGGCGCCGACCTCCGAGGACTCGGCGGTGGGGCGCTGCTGACCGCCGGTGTAGTCGTAGGTCATCCGGCGCGCGTAGTCGTGCGCCTCCGTCACGGTCGTCGCGCCGTCGCCGTTCCGATCCGCCCCGTCGCGCAGCGCCTCGACCAGGAAGTGGGTGTAGATGTCGTTGCCGAGCCGCTCGTCCTCCCGGGCCGTCTCCCCCCACGCGCTCGCGGCGAGCACCACCGAGGCGCGGCTCACCTCCTCGATCGGCCTGACGAAGAAGCCCGCCTTCGTCCCGGCGAGCTCCGTCTCGAGCTGGGGCGGGAGCAGCGACTTCCCGGCGCCTGAGTGGCACGCGGCGAGGATCAGCACCTTGCGGTGGGAGCGGAGCCGGTCGAACTCCGACCGCAGCTCGTCGAGCGAGAGCCCGGTCTCGGAGACGGCGTCGACGCGGGTGTCGCGGGTGACGAGGTACCGGTGCAGCTCCCCCCGCCCGTCGCGCGCGAGCGTGCCGTGGGACGAGACGTAGACGACCACGGTGTCGCGCTCGTCGCCGTCGCGCGCCGCGATCCGGCGCAGCGCGGCCCTCACCTCCCCGCGCGTGGCGCTCGGCGCGACGATCTCGACCTCGTCGAAGTTCCCTCGCTCCGGATCCTTCAGGACGGCCGCGAGCGCGCTCGCGTCGGCCTGCGGGAAGCGGAGCGCCCGCCAGCGCGGATCGTCGAACTGCTGGACTCCCACGAGCAGCGCGATCCGCTTCGGCGCGAGCGCCCTGGAGACCCCCGCCACCGGGAAGTCGACGGGGACGAGCCCACCCTTCTCCTCGGCCGGCGAGGCGGCTGGGGATAGGAGGAGCCCGGCGAGGGCGGCGCAGATCAATCGCCCACGTCGTGGCGTGCTCATCGCCGCGCCATCCTCCGATCGCCCAGCCACACGACGAATCCCCATTCGGGGTTACCTGACCGAGATCCGGAGGACGTCCACCGACACCCCCGCCGCGGCGTCGTCCCCGAGCGCCTCGGTCCGGGCGAGCGCCGAGAGCACGCGCGCGACCCTCGAGTCGTCCAGTCCACCATCGGCGGCGATGACGGCGAACCGCTGCGGACCGGCCAGCCCTGCGACCGGATAGGCGGCGGCCTTGCCCCCCGTCGTCAGGACGGTGCGTCCGCTCGCGATCCGGCTGCGCCAGACGATCTCGGCGGCGCCGGAGGGAGGCACGCGGACGAGCACCACGTCGGCGCTCCGGTCGGACGCCACCTCGAAGAGCAGCCGCGCGCTCGGCGCGAG
>JBAVTL010000487.1:0-1680 GCA_049696175.1 Anaeromyxobacteraceae bacterium | reverse complement strand
GCAGGGCGCCGAGCAGGACCGCCTCGGAGACCTCCTCGCCGCGGCGGACCAGCCGGTCGAGCGCCGCGAGGTGCTGGAAGAAGGAGCGCCGCCGGGCGTCGTCGAGCCGGTCGAGCGCCGTCGCGAGGGACGGGAGCACGAACGGGAGGGCGCTCGACGCGCGCATCAGCTCGAAGGCACGGGCGGCGCCGCCACAGCGGAGGATCTTGAACGTCTCCTCGAGGATCCGCGGCGGCGCGCAGCGGGCCAGCTCGCCGGCGTGACGCCGCATCGCCTCGAAGGTGTCGGGGGCGATCGTGAAGCCGTGGCGCGACGCGAAGCGGATGGCGCGGAGCGCGCGGACCGGGTCCTCGCGCATCCGGATCTCCGGGTCGCCGATGGTGGCGATCCGGCGGGCCTCGAGATCCTCGCGCCCACCGACGTAGTCGATCACCTCGCCGGTGGCGGGGTCGTAGAAGAGCCCGTTCACCGTGAAGTCGCGGCGGACGGCGTCCTCCTCGGCGGTGCCGAAGACGTTGTCCCGCGTGATGAGCAGGTCGGCGTCGTCGTCGGCCCCCTCCTCGCCGAGCTCGGTCGGGTTCTTGCGGAAGGTGGCGACCTCGATGACCTTGCCGCCGCGGAAGTAGACGTGGGCGAGCCGGAACCGCCGGCCGATGAGCCGGCAGTTGCGGAAGACCGCGCGGACCTCGCCCGGGTGGGCGTCGGTGGCGACGTCGAAGTCCTTCGGCTTCTCGTTGAGGAGCAGGTCGCGGACGCAGCCGCCCACGAAGAAGGCCTGGTGCCCCATGTGCCGAAGCCGCGCGATGGTGCGGAGCGCGTCGGCGTCGAGCCGCTCGACGGGGATCTCCGGGTCGTGCTCGGGCGTGAAGTCGGGCGGATCGAGCGCCAGCCCCGGCGGTGGGCCGCGGTGCCGCTGCTCGTCGTCGCGGTGCTGGGAGTGCTTCGGGCGGGGGGAGTGGTCGGAAGATCGATCGTGCATGCGTTCGCCGGATTCGGGGGGCGCCCCGGGCCAGTGGACTCTGGCCGCCGGGACTGCGCCTTCACCGTCGGGCTCTTTCCTCGGCGCGGGTTCTATCCTCCGCGGTGGGGGACGTCAATCACAACGGGGCGTGCTGCCCGGCTCGTGCCCCACGGCCCGGGCTTCGCCCTCGTCTCCCCGGGGTGCCGCGCGTCCGCCGAACAGGTCGCGCTGGCGCGGTCCGCCGTCCAGCACCTCGCGCACCGGCGCGAAGGTGCGGCGGTGGATCTCGCACGGCCCGAGCCGCCGCAGCGCGGCGAGGTGCTCAGGCGCACCGTACCCCTTGTGGCGCGCGAAGCCATAGCCGGGGAAGCGCGCGTCCGCCTCGGCCATCAGCGCGTCGCGCGTCACCTTGGCGACGACGCTGGCGGCGGCGATCGAGAGGCTCTTCGCGTCCCCCTTCACGATCCCCTGCTGCGGGAAGGCGACACCGGGGACGCGGCGCGCGTCGACGAGGAGGTGCTCGGGCGAGACGGCGAGCCCCTCGACCGCCCTGCGCATCGCGAGCAGCCCGGCCTGGTAGACGTTGAGCTCGTCGACCTCTGCTGGGGTGGCCATCCCCACCGCCCACGCGAGGGCCCCCGCCTTCACCTCCGCGCAGAGCCGCTCCCGCGCGCGGGCGTCGAGCTGCTTCGAGTCGTCCAGCCCGCGCGGCCTGAGCT
>JBAVTL010000486.1:0-2255 GCA_049696175.1 Anaeromyxobacteraceae bacterium | reverse complement strand
ACCGGCAGAGACGGGGCCGCGGGCGCTGGGTCACAGATCGATCTTGGCCAACCCTTGCAACCCGCGCACGCGCGAACTGCTTAACGAGCGCGTCAAATATCGCGAAGCGATCCGGCCGCTCGCGCCTATGGCGACGCTCTCGGCGGCAAAGGCTTTGTTCGACTTGTCCGAGGGCGCCTCGGACGATGATTACAATGCCTATAACTACATGGTCCTGACCGCGAGAGCCAAGCCTCAAGCACGCGCCCAAATTCCCGCCGTCATTCACGTCGATGGAACTGCGCGGCTGCAGATCGTGCGCGAGCATACCGATGCCGTAACGCACGCCTATTTGAAGGCGCTTGGAAGGCGAATCGGCGTCGAGGTTGCAGTGAACACATCCTTCAACGTCGGGGGACCGATCGCGCAAACCCCCGTCCAGGCGCTTGATACCCTGCGCCGCGCGAAGGGCATGGACGGTGTATTCATGTTCTCAGAGGAAGGGCAGGTTATCGCGGCCTGGACCAGAGAAACTGAAACCCGAGCGGCGGCGCGGATCCCTGAATGGCTCGTGGAGTGGCAAAGCGAAACAAACGCCGCGGTCGAGTTATCCAGAGCGCGGTCGTGTTGAAAAGCGTATGTGTCGACGCGGCGGAATGTCCCTTTCGGGTCATTCTCGACCGGATTGGGCTGTCCGCGTCATGTCCGGTTTACCCCGATAGCGACCGAACTGCGGACATCGCTGGAGGTCCGGTTCGTGCCAATAACGGACTCCGGTACCGCAGCAAATGGCATCATCAATCATCTCGTCAGCACGCAGCAAGAAGGGCTCGGGAATGGTTAGGCCAACTGCCTTCGCGCTCGCCGGGCGTCATTGAAGCTGGTGACAGGGAGGTCACCGGTTTTGAGCGAATTCCCCCTCACCAGTGGAAAAGTGGCCAACTGCCGGCATTAGATGGCCGCCTCGGTCTGCGCGTCGAAAACGTGAAGCCTGGAACGCCGCATGGCAACGCGCAGCTTGTCGGCCACCCTCACCCTCGCGGTCGGCTCGACGCTCGCCACCATGATACTCTCGCCGACCTTCATATCGAGCAGGATTTCCGAGCCGAGTTGCTCGACCACCTCAATCACAGCATCGAAGCACGGGTGGTCGAGATCAGCGCTACCCGCCACGGTGAGGTCCTCCGGCCGCACACCGAGTATGACCTCGCGCCCGATATGGCCGCGCAGGCGCTGCGCGATCTCGTCCGGCAGCTTGATGCGCAGGCCGGAGTTCTCGGCGATCAGCGATCCGTCCGCCTCGGTCACCGTAACGGCGGCGAAATTCATGGCCGGGGAGCCGATGAAGCCGGCGACGAACTTGTTGGCGGGCTGATTATACAGCTCGAGCGGCTCCCCCACCTGCTGCACCACGCCGTCCTTCATGACGACGACCCGGTCACCCAGCGTCATAGCCTCGACTTGATCGTGGGTAACGTAGATGGCGGTGGTGCCGAGACGCAGATGCAGCTTCTTGAGCTCAACGCGCATCTGCACCCGCAGCTTGGCATCGAGGTTCGACAGCGGCTCGTCGAACAGGAACACGCGGGGGTGGCGTACGATGGCACGGCCCAAAGCCACCCGCTGGCGCTGGCCGCCGGAGAGCTGCCGCGGCTTGCGCTTTAGCAATTCGCCGATGCCGAGGATGTCGGCCGCCTCGCGCACGCGCTTCTCAATCTCGGGCCTTTCGAATTTGCGCATCTTCAGGCCGAATGCCATGTTGTCGTATACGCTCATATGCGGGTAGAGCGCGTAGTTCTGGAACACCATGGCGATGTCGCGGTCCATGGGCGCAAGTGCGTTGATCACGTTGCCGTCGATTGAGATATCGCCGGAGCTGATCGCTTCCAGCCCGGCGATCATCCTGAGCGTCGTGGTCTTGCCGCAGCCGGACGGTCCGACGAACACCACGAACTCCTTGTCGCGGATCTGCAGATTGACGTCTTTGACAGCGTGCACGCTCTCGTAGAACTTGTTGATCCCCTTGAGGACGACCTGTCCCATTCGCTCACCTGCCTCCCAACCACCTGGGCGCATTCTGCATGCGCGCTTTTCAATCCCCATGATCCGGGGTGCTGTCAGCCCTTCACCGATCCGGTCAATCCCGCGACGTAGTGCTCGACGAAAAACGAATAGGCGATAGCGACCGGGATCGATCCGAGCAGGGCGCCAGCCATCAGCGGTCCCCAGAAGAATACATCGCCGCGGATGAGCTCCGATGTGACGCCCACCGGCAC
>JBAVTL010000485.1:0-3212 GCA_049696175.1 Anaeromyxobacteraceae bacterium | reverse complement strand
GGACCGATCCGGCCCGGCTGCTCGCGTCGCGCGACCCGTCGCCGGGCGAGGCCCGCAAGCTCTTCGTCGCGCTGGGTATGGGGCGCCACTCCTGGGCGCTGGTGCTCGACGAGCCGACGAACCACCTCGACCTCCCCACCATCGAGCGGCTCGAGGGCGCGCTCGCCGCCTGGCCCGGGGCGATCCTGCTGGTCACCCACGACGACGCCTTCGCCGCCCGCTGCACGACGTCCCGCTGGCAGCTTGAGGGCGGACGGGTGGAGTGCGGAACTACCCCGCGATCACCCTGAACCCCTCGCGCTCTGCCGCCTCCGCGAGCCACTCGTCGAGCGTGACGAAGTCGAGCGCCGCCGGCTCGTGCTCGGCCGCGACGATCGCGGCGGCCAGCTGAAGCGCGTCGGCGGCCCGCAGCGGGTGAACGCGCAGCAGACGCTGGGCCTGGATCCTCACGGCCTCGCCGGGGACGACCTCCGTCCAATCCCGTGCGAGCCGCCGCAAGCGCTCCTCCCCGCGGGTTGCCTCCCGGCGGTCGAGACGCCGCTCACGCAGCCGGCGTGCCAGCGCCGAGGAGCATTCCACCGGCGTCGCCCACCAGACGAGGATCTCGGCGTCCTCTTCCAGGCGATCGCGCATGGGCGCGGACGCGGCCTCATCGGCGAGCAGCGGGACGAGCGCCGAGGCGTCCCAGAACCTCACCGACCCTCCCGCCGTTCCTCGATGACGGCCTCGACGAGCCCCGCTCCCTTCGCGCGACGCTTCCGGGATTTCCCTCCGGCGAGCATCGAGAGGTCGATTCGTCCCTTGCCGCGCCGGATCAGCCCCGCCCGCTCCAGCCTGGCGAGCCGATCGTCGCCGGCGCCTCCGGGTTCGACCCGCTCGAGCCGGGCGATCGGCTGGTCCCGATCCATCACGAGCAGCGGCTGGCCAGCCTTCACCTTGTCGAGGTAGCGGCTCAGGTTGTTCTTGAGCTGGGATATGGTGGCCTTGTTCACAAGGCCATCATGGCCATGTCCGGCACCCGCCGCAAGCTGCGTCCGGGCGGCCGCGGCTCGTCCCCTACTCGTCGACGATCCGATCGGTCCGGCGGATGCCCAGCAGGTACGGCTGGATGAACCCGTCGATGTCGCCGTCGAGCACGTCGTCCACCTTGCCGGTCTCCACGCCAGTCCGGAGGTCCTTGACCATCCGGTAGGGCTGGAGCACGTAGCTGCGGATCTGCGAGCCGAAGTCGATGTCCTTCTTCTGCGCCTCGACCGCGTCGAGGACCGCCTGGCGCTTCTTCTCCTCGTGGTCGTAGAGCCGGGCGCGCAGGATCTTCCAGGCCATCGAGCGGTTCTTCTGCTGGCTCCGCTCGTTCTGCATCGACACGACGATGCCGGTCGGGATGTGCGTCATGCGGACGGCGGAGTCGGTCTTGTTCACCTTCTGACCGCCCGCGCCCGAGGCGCGGTAGGTGTCGATCCGGACGTCCGCCTCCTTGATGTCGATGACGATGTCGTCGTCGATCTCCGGCGTGATGTCGACGGCCGCGAAGCTGGTCTGGCGCCGCGCGTTCTGGTCGAAGGGGCTGATCCGGACCAGCCGGTGGACGCCCCGCTCCGCCTTGAGGAAGCCGTACGCGAACTCGCCGCGCGCGAAGAAGGAGCCCTGGCTGATCCCGGCCTCCTCGCCCGCGACCATGTCCGCCGGCTCGACCTCCCAGCCCTTCCGCTCGCAGAAGCGCATGTACATCCGGTAGAGCATGGCGGCCCAGTCCATCGCCTCCACGCCGCCGGCGCCGCTCTTCACCTCGACGATGGCCCCCGCGCGGTCGTGCGGGCCCGCGAGCATCCGCTGGAACTCGAGCGCCTCGACCGCCTTCTCGACCACCTCGACCCCGGCGGCCGCGTCGGCGCGGGCGCCTTCGTCCTTCGCCTCCTCGGCCAGCTCGTGCATCGCCCGCGCGTCGTCCAGCTCGCGCGCCGCGCGGCCGTAGCCGCCGACCACCTGCTCGAGCTGCGTCTTCTCCTTCAGGAGCCCCTGGGCCTTCGCGTTGTCGGCCCAGAACGCCGGGTCCTCAGACATCCTGGCGATCTCGGCCACGCGCGTCCGCTTACGCTCGACGTCAAAGGGACCCCCGGAGCGCCTCGAGGCGCCGGGTGAGCTCGCTCAGTCGTTCGATCGTGGGTGCGGCCATCGCGTCGATCCTAGGTCGGTTCGGGGCGGCGCTTCGCGCGCCAGGCGAGGGCCAGCGACGCGACGGTGAAGAGCGCGCAGCCCCAGGCGAACAGGTCGCCGAATCTAGTGTAGAGGGTGGCCCCGCGCAACAGCGGGGCCTCCGCGAGGAGCAGCCGCGCCGGCTCGTCGCGCTCTGGCGCGAGCTCCGGATCGACCGGACCGATCTCGACGGCCCCCGGCGCCACCTCTCCGGTGGGGAGGAGGAGCGCGGAGACGCCGGCCCACGCCGGCCGGAGGACGGGCCGCCCCGTCTCGATCGCGCGCAGCCCCACGATCGCGAGGAACTGGTACGGGCCCGACGAGTAGCCGTACCAGGCGTCGTTGGTCGGGTTCACGAGCAGGTCTGCCCCGCCCTGCGCGAAGCCGCGGGCGAGCTCCGGGAAGATCGCGTCGAAGCAGATCAGCGGAGCGATCTTGAGCGCCCCCCCCGGCCTCGCCATCGTGAGCGGCTCGCCCCCGACGCCCGGGCTGATCGGCGAGAAGCTGGGCACGACCTGGTGGAGGAAGGTGAGCCAGCGCGCCAGCGGGACGTACTCTCCGAAGGGGACGAGGTGGACCTTGGCGTGGCGGCCGACGACGTCGAGCCGCGGGGTCACCAGGAAGGCGCTGTTGGTGATCCGCCGCCGAGGACGGCCCGTCCCATCGGGCTCGCCGCGATCGATCGTCGCCGCACCCACGAGGACGTGGGCGCCCGAGAGCGGGCGCAGGCCGCTCCCCGGCGCATCGAGGCTGCGCAGCCCCGCGGGCAGGTAGAGCGGGTAGGCGGCCTCGGGCCAGACCACCAGCTCCGCCCCGGCCGCGTCGGCCTGGACGGTCTGCGGGACGAGCCTGGCCAGGATCGCCTCCGAGTTGTCGCGGGCGCTGTTCTTCACCGACTGGTCCAGGTTGGGCTGGACGATGCCGACCTTGATCCGGGGCGCCGCCGCGAGCTCGCGCCGGACCGCGCCGAGCCGGAGGGCGCCGAGCGCGAAGGCGGCGCCCACCACGAGGAGGAC
>JBAVTL010000484.1:0-1566 GCA_049696175.1 Anaeromyxobacteraceae bacterium | reverse complement strand
CCGGGACGCGGCGTGCTGCGGCGCGGGGGGCGGACGGATGCTCGCGGAGGAGCGGCTCGGGACGCGGATCAACGCGGCGCGGGTGGCGATGGCGCGCGAGACCGGCGCGCCGGTGATCGCGGCGGCCTGCCCGTTCTGCCTCTCGATGCTGGAGGACGGGATCAAGGCGGCCGGCGCGGGCGGCGAGGTCGTGGTGCGTGACGTGGCGGAGCTCGTGGCCGAGAGGCTCGGAGGATAGGCGATGAAGATCCTGGTGTGCGTGAAGCAGGTCCCGGACATGAGCTCGCGGTTCGCGCCGGACGGCGCGGGCACGTGGTTCTCCGACACGGACCTGGCCCATCGAATCAACGAGTACGACGAGTGCGCGATCGAGCAGGCGATCCAGCTCAAGGAGCAGCTGGGCGGCGCGCCGGAGGTGACCGCGCTCTCCATCGGCCCGGCGCGGGTCGGTGAGGCGCTCCGGAAGGCGCTCGCGATGGGCTGCGATCGCGCGCTCCACGTCGACGAGCCCCAGCCCTCGCGGCTCGACCCCTGGCAGGTGGCGTCGATCGTCACCGCCCACGCGCGCGCCGTCGGGTACGACCTCGTGCTGACGGGCATGCAGTCCCAGGACCGCGGCTCCGGGCAGGTGGGGGTGCTCGTCGCCGAGCAGCTCGGGATCCAGTCCGTCACCACCGCGGTCTCCTTCGAGTACGCGGACGGGGCCGTGACGGTGCGGCGCGAGCTGGAGGGGGGCGCGCGCGCCCGGGTCCGCGTGCGGCTGCCCGCCGTCGTCACCTGCCAGCTCGGGCTCAACGTGGCCCGCTACCCGACGCTGCCCAACATCATGAAGGCGAAGAAGAAGCCGCTGGAGGTCGTGGCCGCGGCGGCGCTGCTCGCCGCGGAGCCGCTCGGGAGCACGGCGCGCTTCTTCGCCCCCTCGCGGAGGATCGGGCAGGTGCTGGAAGGACCGGTCGACCAGCTGGTCGATCGGCTCGTCACGCTCCTCGGCGAGAAGGCCGGGGCGAAGCGACAGGAGAGGACATGAAGGCGCTCGTCGTCTGTGAAGCGAGGGGTGGAGTGGCGCTCGACAGCGCGTTCGAGCTGCTGGAGGTGGCCTCGCGCCTCGGCGCGGAGCCGGTGATGGTCCTCGTCGGTCCGGCTGGCGCGGTCCCCGCGGCCGCCGGCCGTCTCCTCCTCGCCGAGGTGGAGCGCGCTGAGAGCTACGACCCGGGGCTGCACCGGAACGCGGTGCTCGAGGCGGTCCGGCGGGAGGAGCCCGACGTCGTCCTCCTCCCACACTCCTCCTACGGCTGGGACCTGGCCCCGCGGATCGCCGCGGCGCTGCGGGCGGCCCAGGTGTCCGAGCTCGTGGCGCTGGCCGAGGGCGGCGGCCTCGAGGTCGCCTGCTGCAACGGGAAGATGAGGCGGGTGGTCCAGCCCGCGACACCGCGGGTGGTGGTGACGGTCCAGCCGGGGGCGTTCCCGGCGGGGGGTGCCCGCGGCGGGCCCCCGTCGATCGAGCGGATCGAGGCGGCGCCGGGCGCGCCGGGGGTCGAGTACCTCGGCCACGAGGCGCCCTCGGCG
>JBAVTL010000483.1:0-10349 GCA_049696175.1 Anaeromyxobacteraceae bacterium | reverse complement strand
GGCTCAGGGAGCGAGGTGCGCATGAAGGGGGCGAGCGAGCGGTTCAGGACCGGCGCCAGCGAGGTCTCCTTCCGCGGCGCCAGCGAGCGCCTGTTGGCGGGCGCCAGCCAGGCGCTGCTTCGCGGCGCGAGCGAGCGGCACCTGGCTGGCGGGAGCGAGTCCCGCCTCGGTGGCAGCGAGCTTCGGATGGAGGGCGGCTCGGCGTCGCCGCTCGGCTACCCGGCGATCGAGCGCGCGAGCTCCGGGCGGGAGGGCTGACCGCCATGGCCCGCGGATACCTCGCGATCGTCCTCCACGCGCACCTGCCCTTCGTCCGCCACCCGGAAGATCCGACGGTGATGGAGGAGAGCTGGCTCTACGAGGCGATCACCGGCACCTACCTGCCGCTCCTCCAGGTCTTCGAGGGGCTGGTCGCAGACGGCGTCCCGTACCGAGTCACCGTGTCGATCTCGGCGCCGCTCCTGTCGATGCTGACGGACGACCTGCTGAAGGAGCGGTACGCAGCGCACCTCGACGACCTGATCGCCCTCGCGGAGAAGGAGCTGGAGCGGACGCTCCCCGAGCCTCACTACCACCGGCTCGCGCGCATGTACTCGGAGCGGTTCCAGTCGCTGCGCCACACGTGGCGCTGCCACCACGGCGATCTGGTGCGGGCGTTCCGGCAGCTGCAGGAGGCGGGGAGGATCGAGGTGATCACCTCGACGGCCACCCACGCCTTCTTCCCGATGATGGACCGTAACTGGGCGGCGATCCGTGCGCAGGTCCACGTCGCCGCCGATCTGTACGAGCGCCACTTCGGGCGGCGGCCGCCAGGGATGTGGCTCGGGGAGTGCGGGTACGTCCCTGGCTGCGACGAGCTGCTCCGCGAGGCGGTGGTGCGCTACTTCATCGTCGACACCCACGCGCTCCTCTTCGCGGATCGTCCTCCGGTCATGGGGGTGCACGCGCCGGTCTACTGTCCGACCGGCGTCGCCGCCTTCGCGCGCGACACGGAGTCCTCACAGCAGGTCTGGAGCGCGAAGGAGGGCTACCCCGGAGACCCGCACTACCGGGACTTCTATCGGGACATCGGGTTCGACCTGCCGCTCGACTACATCGGCCCGCACCTCCACCCTGCGGGGGTGCGCAACTACACCGGGTTCAAGTACCACGCGATCACGCACGATCGCCTGCACGACAAGTGGGTCTACGACCCCGACGCTGCTCGGGGGAGGGTCGGGCTGCACGCCGCGCACTTCCGAGGCAACCGCGAGAAGCAGATCGAGACGCTCGCGGCGGGGATGGACCGGCCCCCCATCGTCCTCAGCCCGTACGACGCCGAGCTCTACGGCCACTGGTGGTACGAAGGGCCCCTCTTCCTGAACGATCTGTTCCGTCAGCTCCACTTCGATCAGAAGACCGTCGAGTCGATCACGCCGGGCGACTACCTCGAGCGCCACCCGACGAACCAGGTCGCCACGCCCTGCGCGTCCTCCTGGGGGCTGAAGGGGTACGGCGAGTACTGGTGCAACGAGACCAACGCGTGGGTCTACCGGCACACCCACGTGGCCGCCGAGCGGATGACGGAGCTGGCCCGCCGCAGCCCGCGCGCGGACGGCCTGGAGCGGCGCGCGCTGAACCAGGCCGCGCGGGAGCTGCTGCTGGCGCAGTCGAGCGACTGGCCCTTCATCATGACCACGGGCACGACCGTCTCCTACGCGACGCGCCGGGTGAACGAGCACACGATCCGCTTCACCCGGCTCTACGAGGCGCTCAAGGCCGGCAGGCTGGACGAGCCGTTCGTGGCCGAGCTCGAGGCGAAGGACAACATCTTCCCCGACGTGGACTACCGCATCTACGCCACGTAGCTGCCGATGCCCGCGCGACCGCTCAAGGTCCTCTTCGTCACCTCCGAGGCGGCGCCGTTCATGAAGACCGGCGGCCTAGGCGACGTCTCGGGCGCGCTCCCCCGGGCGCTCCGCGCGCGCGGCGTGGACGTGCGCGTGGTGATGCCCCTCTACGCGGGGATCGACTGGAACGCGCTGGAGCGGCTCGACGGCGCGGTGGGCGTCCCGACGTGGTGGGGCGTGGCGCGCGCCGGCGTCCGGCTCGGGCGGCTGCCGCACGGTGACGTCCCCGTCTACTTCCTCGAGTACCACCGCCACTTCGACCGCCGGCACCCTTACGGCCCGCCGGGCGAGGCTTACGAGGACAACCTCGAGCGCTTCGCGTTCCTCTCGCGGGGAGCGCTCGAGCTCTGCAAGGCGATCGGGTTCGCGCCGGACGTCATCCACGCCAACGACTGGCAGACTGCGCTCGCCCCGGTCTACGTGAACACGGTGGAGTGGGCGCGCCCGCTCCACGGGGCCGCCACGGTCCTCTCGATCCACAACATGGCCTACCAGGGGGTGACCGACGGCGGCGCCATGTTCGTGACCGGGCTCGGGCGCGAGCACTACAACCCGGACGAGTTCGAGCACTTCGGCGCGCTCAACCTCATGAAGGCCGGCGTGCGGCACGCCGACCTCCTCTCCACCGTCAGCCCCACCTACGCCCGCGAGATCCAGACGCCAGCCTTCGGCTGCGGCCTCGACGGCGTGCTCAGGGCGCGGAGCGCGGAGTTGGTGGGCATCCGGAACGGGATCGACGTCCTGGAGTGGGATCCCGCGCGCGACGAGCTGGTCGCGGCCCCCTTCTCGGCGGCCGACCTCTCTGGGAAGGCCGCCTGCAAGGCCGCCCTTCAGCGCGAGGCGGGGCTTCCGGCCGAGCCCGGGCGCCCGCTCTTCGCGATGATCGGGCGGATGGTGCCGCAGAAGGGGTTCGACGTCCTCGCCCACTGCCTCGATCGCG
Organism: Anaeromyxobacteraceae bacterium; assembly: GCA_049696175.1. Classification (GTDB taxonomy): domain Bacteria; phylum Myxococcota; class Myxococcia; order Myxococcales; family Anaeromyxobacteraceae; genus DATIVK01. The sequence continues at coordinate 7,520 of JBAVTL010000483.1, read as the reverse complement.
TCCTCGACTACGGCGCACAGCTGGTCCTGCTGGGGAACGGGGATCCCGAGGCGGAGCGCTTCTTCGCCTCGGCGGCGTCACGCCGGGCCGATCGGTTCAAGGCGTGGATCGGCTTCGACGGACGGCTGGCGCACCGGATCGAGGCGGGCGCCGACTTCTTCGTCATGCCCTCGCGCTTCGAGCCCTGCGGCCTCAACCAGATGTACAGCCTGCGCTACGCGACGCTGCCAGTGGTGAGGGCGACGGGCGGGCTCGTGGACACCGTGCAGAGCTACGACGAGCGGACGGGTGAGGGGACGGGCTTCGTCTTCGGCGACCTCACTCCCGACGCGCTCGCCAACACCATCGGCTGGGCCGTCTCCACGTGGCACGATCGTCCGCATCACGTCGACGCCATGCGCCGCCGCGGCATGGCGCTCGACTTCTCATGGGACGGCGCGGCCGCGGAGTACGAGCGGCTCTACCTCCGTGCTTACCGGAAGCGCCGAGGGCACGACTTCGCAGGTTGACGAAGACACTGCCCCTCTCCCTCGGCGAGGCTCACCGAGGGAGAGGGAAGGGTGAGGGAGAGGCCTCGGCTCCTACGTGTTCGGCGTCTCGCCGGACGTGGTGTCGGGCGCAGGCGCCGGCTCGGCGGCCTGCACCGGCTCGGGCGCGTGCTCGGCCTCCGGAGCGGCCTCCTGCTCGGGCTTCGCGCCCTCCATCTTCGCGGCGAGCGCGGCGAACGGGTTGTGCGTGAGCTTCTTCTCCGCCGGGCGCGACTGCGGCCCCCTGTCTCCGGGGAGGCGCGGTCCCATGTAGCCCTTCTTCTTGTCACCGAAGCCGCCGGCGCCGCCCGGGCCCCCGTGCCCGCCGCGGAAGCCGCCACGATCCGGAGGACGGTCCGTGCGCGGAGGACGATCTGCGCGCGGCGCTGCGCCTTCGGGCTTCGCCTCCGTCTTCGTCTCGGCGGGCGCGTCGGCGCTGGCCCCGGCGGCTTGCGCCGTGGCTGGCTTGCGCGCCTCCTGCGGCTGGCGCGCGGGCTTCTGCCTCTGCGACTTCCGGGCGCCCTCTGGACGGGACTGCCGCGAGCCCTCGCGCGGGACGTAGATCACGGGGGTCAGGACCTCGGGAGCGGGCCCCTTCTTCTCGACCTGCGCCGTCGGGAGGGCCCCGCGCCAGATCTGCTGCTCGTAGACGTTGTTGGAGTCGGTCCAGCGCCGGTTGCCGCCCTCGCGCCCCATGAGGTTGAGCCAGCTGTTCACGCGGCTGTCGATGTCGTCGATGTAGTGGACGATCATCGCCTCGAGCGTCATCGGCGGGCGGGGCGAGCCGAACTCGACCCGCCCGTGGTGCGAGAGGACGATGTGGACGATCTGGTGCTCGAGCTCGCGCGGCACGCCCGTCCGGCGGGCCTTGTCGTGGATCCACTGCGCCGCCATGACGAGGTGGCCGACCAGCCGCCCCTCGTCGGAGTACTCGGCGTTCTTCTCGATCGACAGCTCCCGGATCTTCCCGATGTCGTGGAAGAAGGTGCCAGCGACGAGCAGGTCGCGATCGATCTGGGGGTACTGGTCGGCGATCCGGTGGGCGAGCTTGAGGCAGGAGACGGTGTGCTCGAGCAGGCCGCCCGGGTAGGCGTGGTGGATCGTCTTGGCGGCGGCGCCGCGCCGCAGCCGGGCCGCGACGTCGTCGTCCTCGACGAAGGCCTTGATGAGCGTCTTGACGTGTGGGTCCGCCACCGCCTCGACGAGGGCGAGCAGCTCGATCCAGTGCGTGTCGTCAGCCCCGGTCCGCTCGGCCTTCTCCGCCTTCTCGGGCTTCTTCGGCTCGGGCGGCGGGGTCCACGCGAACTCGGCGGCGTCGAGCGTGGAGGCGTCGGCCTTCACGACCGCCTCGAGCCTGAGCTGGGGGCGCCCCTGGAAAGTGCCGATCGCTCCCTCGGCCTCTACGAAGTCCTTCTCTTCCAGCAGGGCCGCGAGCTCCTCGATCTTCTCGAAGGCGCGCCCCTCCAGCTCGCCGGTCTTGTCCTGGAACGTGACCGCCAGGTAGGTCTTGCCGCTCTTCGCCGTGAGGATCGCCTTGCGGGTGACGAGGAAGAGCGCCTTGACGCGGTCGCCTTCCTTGACGTCCTTGGCCCAGATCTTTTCCATGGTGCGCGCAAGCTAGCCGAACGGCCCGGTCGTGACAACGGGTTCCCGGCGGACCGGAGCCAGGCACGTTATCCTGTCGCGAGGAGCCCGAGACCATGCGTATCGACCCGCGGAGCGACGCGCTGATCGTGGTGGATCTGCAGCACGACTTCCTCCCGGGGGGCGCGCTCGCAGTCGCCTGTGGTGACGCGATCGTCGAGCCGATCGCCCGCCTCGCGCCGCGCTTCCCCGTCGTCGTGGCGACGCAGGACTGGCACCCACCCGGGCACGTCTCCTTCGCGAGCGCCCATGCAGGCGGCGCGCCGTACTCCGTGACGGCCCTGCCGCAGGGGGCGCAGGAGCTCTGGCCCGACCACTGCGTGCAGGGGAGCCGGGGTGCTGCGCTCCACCCGGACCTTCCGGACGCCGCCGTCACGCTCGTGCTGCGCAAGGGGACCCGCCGCGACGTGGACAGCTACAGCGCGTTCCGCGAGAACGTCGGACCGGACGGCCTGCGGCCGAGCACCGGGCTGGCAGGCTGGCTGCGCGAGCGCGGGGTCCGGCGCGTCTTCCTCTGCGGGCTCGCGCGGGACTTCTGCGTGCGGGCGAGCGCGGTGGACGCCGCCGCGGCGGGGTTCGAGGCGATCGTGCTCGACGACATGACGCGCGCGGTCTTCCCGGAGCGGTGCGCCGAGACCAGCGCGCTGCTGGAGGCGGCCGGCGTCCGGCTCGCGCATGGTGTCCACCTGGAGGGCTAGCGCCGCGGTCCAGGCGCGTCGATCACGGCCCCTCGAAGCGGATCACGGACCCGGGTGGCAGCGCGGCCAGCAGCGCGTCTCGAGCCGCGACGACGTGCGCCTCGTCCTTCGACTCGACGGTGAGCTTCACGCTGTAGTCCGCCCCGTCGAAGCGAGGGTAGCTCCCGATCTCGACGCGAGGGTGCGCCGCGACCACCCCGTCGAGCGCGGGCGCGATGGGCCCCTCGCCCACCCGGAGGTAGATGCAGGCCAGCCGGAAGGGCGAGGATGCGAGCGACGCCGCGAACCGCTCGAACTGGAAGCGGCAGAACTCGGGTACGCCCGGGAGCATCACCACGTTCTCGACCACGAGGGTCGGGTACTCGGGGTCCCCCTCGAGCCTGGTCCCCTCGGGGACGTCCGCCATCCGGAGCGCCGCCTCGGGCAGGTCCTCGCCTCCGTGGTGACGCCGGTGGAGAGCCCGCATCGCCGCCGCGAGCCCGGGGTGGCGCCACACGGGGCGGTCGAGCGCCTTCGCCACCGCGCCGAGCGTCACGTCGTCGTGGGTGGGGCCGACGCCGCCGGTCGTGAAGACCCACGTGCACCTGGATCGCACGCGGACGAGCGTCGCGGCGATCTCTTCGGGGTCGTCCGGGATGACGTGGATGGCCGTGAGCCGCACGCCGAGATCGCGGAGCCGGCGCGCGATGAACGGGCCGTTCGCGTCGGTCACCTTGGCTGATAGCACCTCGTTGCCGATGACGAGGAGCGCAGCGGACGGGTTCGGCATCCCTCTCCGAATAGCCCGGATCCGGCGTCGTTTCTAGCCCCCAGTCGCCTTCGGCGGCGCCGTGTCGTGCAGGATCCGATCCCGGAGCGCTGGCGACGCCGCGAGCGCGTCGTACGCCGCCGACTTGTAGGCCTCCCCGAGCGTCGGGTAGTTGAAGACGGCCGTGATGAAGTACCGGAGGTCGCCGCCGAGGCTCATCACCGCGTTCCCGAGGTGCACGAGCTCGGAGGCGTGCGGGCCGATGCAGTGGACCCCCAGCAGCCTCCCCTCGGGCGACGCGAGGAGCTTCAGGAACCCGACCGCCTCGCCGACCAGGTTGGCGCGCGCGTTCTCCTCCAGCCGCGCCCGCCCGACGACGTAGGGGATCCCCTTGGCGCTGAGCGCCTCCTCTGTCTCGCCCGCGCCGGAGAGCTCGGGGATGGTGTAGATGCCCACCGGGATGGCGTCCGAGACTCCGCGCCGCCGGGGCTCTCCGCACGCGTGGCGCATCGCGACGACCGCCTGCTCCTTCGACGTGGAGGCGAGCCCCGGGAAGCCGACCAGGTCCCCCGCCGCGTAGACGTGGGGGACCTTCGTCTGGAAGTGCTCGTTCACCTCGACGATGCCCTTCTCCCCGGCGGTGAGGCCGGCGCGCTCGAGGTCGAGCGACTCGACGTTACCGATCCGCCCCGCCGCGATGAGCACCTTCTCGGCGACGAAGCGCTTGCCGTCCGAGAGGGTGACGAGCACGTCCTGATCGCCCCCCTCCACCCGGGTGGCGCGGACCTGCTGGTGCAGCTCGATCCCCGCCTGCCGGAAGAGGTCCTGCATCGCGCGCGACAGCTCCGCGTCCAGCCATGGCAGGAGCCACTCCTTCGAGTCCACGATGAAGACGCGGACGCCGAGCGCGGCGAAGATCGACGCGTACTCGCACCCGGCGACGCCGCCGCCGAGTACGGCCAGCGAGCTCGGAACCCGGTCCAGCATCAGGATCGAGTCGGAGTCGTAGATCCGCGCGTGGTCGAAGGCGTACTGCGGTGGGTGGAAGGGGCGGGTGCCCGTGGCGAGGAGGACGATCCCTGCCTCTAGCTCCTGCGTCGAGCCGTCAGGGATGGTGACGCGGAGGGTGTGCGGGTCGACGAAGCTGGCGACGCCGCGGAAGGTCTCGACGCCGGCGGTCGAGAGCGCGGTCCGGATCCGCGCGTGCTCGCGCCCCGTGACGAGCCCGCGCCGCCCCATCAGCTCCGGGATGGTCACGGTGCCGGAGACCCTCACCTCGATGCCGTGGGCGTCGCGGGCGCGGGCCTGCTGGATCGCGAGGGCGGTCTCGCGGAGCGCCTTGGAGGGGATGGTCCCGGTGTTGGCGCACGCGCCCCCCGGAACGGACTCCTTCTCGACGAGGGCGACCTTGCGTCCGAGCTGGGCGGCCTGGACGGCGCCCGCCTCTCCCGCAGGTCCGGAGCCGATGACGACGACGTCGTACTTGAGTGGTGTCCCCATTGCGCCGGATCATAATGATCCGCTTACCGGTCTGCACGGCGTCCCGAGCGGAGCGCGGGCGCTGAACGATCGTTCGCCTGGGTGGGGTGGCGCGCGAAGCGCCCATGCGCTATCAACCGACGGCAGGTGAACGCCCCGTCCCAGACCCCAAGCGCCCCCGTCCTCGCCTATCCGCTCGGCGACGCGCTCTACCTCAACGTCACGAGCCGCTGCACGCTCGCCTGCATCTTCTGCCCGAAGATCCGGGATCGCGACTTCACGCTGGGAGGCTTCGACCTCGCGCTCCGAGAGGACCCGACGGCCGACGAGGTCTGGCAGGCCGCGCTCCGCGCCGGGATCGCCGGGCGCTCGGAGGTGGTCTTCACCGGCTTCGGCGAGCCGACCCGTCGCCTCGAGGTCGTCCTCGACCTGATCCGGCGGCTCAAGGCCGCGGGGGTGGGGCGCGTCCGGCTCGACACGGATGGCCTCGGGAGCCTTCGCGAGGGGCGCGACGTGCCGGCCGAGCTGGCCGCCGCCGGGCTGGACGCGATCTCGATCTCTCTCAACGCCGCCGACGCGGCCACCTATGCAAGGGTCTGCCCGAGCCGCCATGGCGAGAGGGCATACGCGGCCGTGCTGGACTTCATCCGGAGCGCTAGCGCCGCGCTCCCCGAGGTGGCGGCGAGCTGCGTGGCGCTCCCCGGCCTCCTCGAGGAGGAGTGCCGGCGCGTCGCGGAGGGGCTCGGGGCGCGCTTCCGATGGCGTCCGTACGACCGGCTCGGCCGGGTCGAAGGGGTGGGGCCTGATGCCCCCCCGTACGTAGCGTAGGCGTGGTAATTTGCGCCTGACGCGAAGCGTCACTATCGGCTCTCCTGCGTCGAATCTGATCGATTGAGCTAGACCACGGCCCCCGTTGTGTGCATTATCTGCGGGCTATCTGCAGGGTTTGCGTATCTCAGGGGCAATCGGGTTCATGGTCAACTCCAGCGACGGCGCGCGCTCCGGCGAGCGGATCCTCATTGCCGACGACGAGCAGAACGCTCGGACGGCACTCCGCACCCTGCTAGCGGAGGAGGGGTACGAGGTCGCGGAGGCCTCCGACGGCGAGGAGGCGCTCGCGAAGCTCCAGTCCTTCGCGCCGGCGGCCGTGCTCGCCGACGTGAGGATGCCACGGCTCGACGGCATCTCCCTGCTGAAGCGGGCGCGCGAGCTCGGCTACGACGCGGTCTTCGTGATGACGACCGGCTTCGCCTCCGTCGAGGCGGCCGTCGAGGCGATGCGCGCGGGCGCGGAGAACTACCTGGTCAAGCCGCTCGACGTGAGCGCGGTCCAGGTGGTGCTCGAGAAGGCGCTCGAGAAGCTGCGGCTGCAGCGCGACACGCAGAACCTCAGGGAGCGCGTCCGCGAGCGTTACCGCTTCCACAGCATCGTCGGCGACGCGCCGGAGCTGCAGGCGGTCTTCGACGTGGTGAAGCGGGCGGCCCCCACGCGCGCCACCGTCCTGATCCTCGGCGAGTCGGGCACGGGCAAGGAGCTGATCGCCCAGGCGCTCCACGAGGAGTCCCCGCGGAGGGACCACCCGTTCATCAAGGTGAACTGCGCCGCCCTCTCGGAGACGCTCCTTGAGTCGGAGCTCTTCGGCCACGAGCAGGGGGCCTTCAACGGCGCGGTCGGCCGCAAGGAAGGGCGCTTCGAGCTCTCCGAAGGCGGGACGCTCTTCCTGGACGAGATCGGCGACATCTCGCCCGCCCTGCAGATCAAGCTCCTCCGCGTCCTGCAGCAGCGGGAGTTCGAGCGGGTCGGCGGGACGCAGACCCTCAAGGTCGACGTCCGGCTGGTCGCCGCGACCAACCGGGACCTGCTGTCCGAGGTGAAGGAGGGGAAGTTCCGCGAGGATCTCTACTACCGCCTGAACGTGGTGGCGGTGACGTTGCCGCCGCTCCGCCAGCGCAAGGGCGACATCCCCGCGCTCGTCAGCCACTTCATCGAGAAGTACACGCAGGCCTACGGCAAGGAGATCCGCGGCCTCGCCCCCGGGACGCTCAACGCGCTGCTCTCCCACGACTGGCCGGGGAACGTCCGCGAGCTGGAGAACGTGGTCGAGCGGGCCGTCGTGCTCTGCAAGGCGACCGAGCTCTCGGCGGACGACCTCCCGACCACGCTGAAGGGGCCGCGCCCTCGCGAGCGCGTCTCCGGCGCCCTCATCCCCGGCGCGACGCTCTACGAGATCGAGCGCGAGGCGATCCTGAGGACGCTCGAGATGGTCGGGGGCTCCACCTCACGCGCGGCGGAGATCCTCGGGATCAGCGTGCGGAAGATCCAGTACCGGCTCAAGGAGTACTCGGCCGGCGTGCGCGAGGAAGGCGGCGCGGACGCCGACGCCGCCGAGCGCGACGGCGCGCCGCCGGGCGGCGAGCCCTGAGC
>JBAVTL010000482.1:0-5296 GCA_049696175.1 Anaeromyxobacteraceae bacterium | reverse complement strand
CGCGAGCGCCACGCCCTCGCGCGCGAGCAGCTCCTGGCCGCGCTCCACCTCGCGCCAGAGCGCCACGGCGGTCACGCCGGCCGTCGAGAAGACGATCAGCGCGGCGACGAGGACGAAGAGCTTGAGGCGCAGCGTCACGCGTGGATTCTCGCACGATCGAAAGAAAAGGCCGCGGGGGTTGCCCGCGGCCTTCGAGACCTCAGCTGACGATCTGGAGCGCTACTTGATGTCCTTCTTGAGGCGCTCGTACTCCACCGGGTGCTCGTGCTTGAGCATCCCGACCGTGATCCGGCCGTTCAGCCAGGCCCAGTTCATCGGGAAGATCGAGGGCTTCAGGTGCACGTTGTAGAAGTGGACCGTGAAGAGGAAGAGGATGGCGAGCGTCGCCTCCTCGCCGTGGATGATCTGGGTCGCGCCGATGAGCCAGTGCGGCGCGTAGTTGGCGAAGAAGACGGGGAACCAGTAGACGAAGCCGGTCCCGACCATCATCACGATGCCCCAGAACACCGCCCAGTAGTCGAACTTCTCCAGGTACATGTAGCGCTCGAACTTCGGGCGATCCTTCTTCACCCCGAGCATGAAGAGGATGTTGTCCTTCATGTCCATGGCGTCCTTCGGCGTCGGCAGCATCGAGAACGGCAGCCGCTTCTGCGCCGCGAGGAACGTCAGGTAGAAGAGGTGGTAGAGCGCCGAGATGATGATGAGGACGGCGCCGACGCGGTGCCAGAGCGCCGCGCCCTCGGCCCCGCCGAAGATCCTGAACAGGGCCTTCGACGCGCCCACCGCCTGCGCGGCGCCCGCGCCGCGGAGCGGCCAGCCGGTGACGCCGAGGAGGATGACGCCCGAGAGCATGAACCAGTGCTGGGCGCGCTGGTGGATGTCGAAGCGGACCACCGTCTTGACGTCGTCGTCGCCCGCGGCGTGGTGCGACTTCGAGAGGCGCATGCGCAGCTCGTAGACGAAGTCGATGAGGACGTGGAACGCGAAGAAGAGGAGCGTCAGCGTCGTCAGCCACGAGAAGGCCATGTGGGTGACGTGCGGGACGATGTGGCCCGACACGTCCTGCGGCTCCTTGTGCGCGATCAGCTTCGCGAAGTTGGCGGTCGCGCCGGCGTGGCACCGGCCGCAGGTCTCCTTCTTCTGCTGGGCGCTGACCGAGGAGGCGGCGCTCGTCTTGGACACGATGCCGTGGCTGCCGCCCACGTTCGCGGAGTGGCAGCTCGTGCAGGCGGGGGCGTACGCGTTGCCGACGCGGACCTCACGCCCGTGGATCGAGTCGTCGTAGCGGGCGACCACCTCGGTGGGGAGGCCGGCGGCCTTCGCGAACTCCTCGTTGCCGTGGCAGGCGGCGCAGCGCTCGTGGATCGCGCGCCGGTCCGCCGGGACCTTCTCGCGCTTCCCGTCGTGCGGCGAGTATGCGGCCAGCTTCACCAGGGCGTGCGGCGAGCCGTGGCAGGCGACGCAGGTCGGGCCGGGGGCCTTGGCGCCGGCCTCGCCGAGCCACTTCGAGTGGATGGAGCCCTGGAGCGCGGCGGCCGGTCCGTCGTGGCAGTCGGCGCAGGAGAGCAGCGCCCGCGGCGACGTGATCTTCCCGGGCAGCGTCACCGTGGCCAGCTTCGCCACGATCGCCTTGTCGGCGTCGGAGAGCGCCGGGCCCTCGGCGTCGTGCGGCCCCATCGTGTAGCCCTTGTGGCAGTCCGTGCAGCCGACCTTCAGCTGGCCGTTCTGCTGGTGCCAGGACTTCAGGAAGGCCTGGACGTCGACCGCGGGGACGGCCTTGTCGGAGCCGTCGTGGCAGCCGAGGCAGGTCTGCATTTCGTCGGGGACGGGGAGCTTGGACTCCTCCGCGTTCGCAGCGAACGCGAAGAGCACTGAGAGCACGGCGAGAAGGTTGCGCGTCATCGAGGTTCCTGGGTGCGTTTAGACGGAAGGCCGAATTCGTAACAGGGATGAGGACGGACGACCTGCCGCAGCCTCATCAGGGCGGCTTGATCTACCGCGGCTGGACAGGGTCGCGACAGAGCGACGCAGCGGCAAATTGCCGCACCCGGCGAATAGCGGTCCGACGCGTGGTGGCGCATCTCACATCAACCCACGCCGCGCTCTCGCCGATGGCGAAGCCCGGCGCCGCGTGAGCGGGCCGGGCTTCGTGCTGCGGGCAGTGCGCTTACGGGCTACTTCTCCGCGACGGCCTCGGTCGCCGGCTTGCGGGCGTCGAGCCGCGTGACGGCCCCGACGAGCGCGCCGGTCATGGCGCCGAGGACGGCGAAGAGCGAGCCGATGCCGACGACGCCGAGGGCCATGCCGAAGACGACGAGCGCGCGGGCGATGATGCCGCCGGACTCGGCGCCCACGATGCCGCCCGCGAGGAGGTGGCCGGCGTAGCCGCCGTAGGCCATCGCGGGGAGGAGGCCGATGACGAAGAAGGTGATGATGGCGGCGGCGGAACCGACGAGGGCGGGGATCTTGGAGCGGGTCATGGTCGTTCTCCTTGGGATTCGGGTGCTGAAGTCTCCGGGCCTTCGCTGCGTGCCCGTCGCATTCAGGTGATTGCATGGACGCTGCCAACCGGCGGCGCACGTGAAGTCGGGGGGTTGCGCGGGGGCGCTGTCGGGAACTCCCGACGAGGCGGCGGGAAGCGCCGACGCAGCGTGCGCTCGAACCGATCTCGAGCCGCGCGGATCGGTGATCGGGCCCACGCCGATGAGACCACCGGGGGGAGACGGAGCGCCCTGCGGCGCCGCCCCCTCACCCTGACCCTCTCCCCCGGTGGGGGAGAGGGAAGAATCTCAGCGGCCCATCGTGACCTGGCGCAGGATGTTCAGCTCTTCGAGCGCCTTGCCCGCGCCGATCACGACGGCGCTGAGCGGGTCCTCGGCGAGGAACACCGGCAGGCCCGTCTCCTCGCGGAGCAGCACGTCGAGGTTCTTGAGGAGGGCGCCGCCGCCGGCGAGGACGATGCCGCGGTCGGCGATGTCGCCGGCCAGCTCGGGCGGGGTCCGCTCCAGCGTCACCTTCACGGCGTCCACGATCCCGGCGATCGGCTCCGAGAGCGCCTCGCGGACCTCGGACGAGGTCACGACGAGCGTGCGCGGGACGCCGGCGACGAGGTCGCGCCCCTTCACGTCCATCGTCAGCTCCTCCTCGGTCGGGTACGCGGTGCCGATGCCCATCTTGATGAGCTCGGCCGTCCGCTCGCCGATGAGGAGGTTGTACTTGCGCTTGATGTGCTGAATGATCGCCTCGTCCATCTTGTCGCCGGCGACGCGCACCGACTTCGAGAAGACGATCCCGCCCAGCGAGATGACCGCGACGTCGGTGGTGCCGCCGCCGATGTCGACGATCATGTTGCCCGAGGGCTCGGTGATCGGGAGGCCGGCGCCGATGGCCGCGGCCATGGGCTGCTCGATCAGGTAGACCTCGCGAGCCCCGGCGCTCTCCGCCGCCTCGCGGACCGCCCGCTTCTCGACCTCGGTGATCCCGGAGGGGATGCCGATGATGATGCGCGGCCGGACGAAGGTCTGGCGGTTGTGGGCGGTCTTGATGAAGTGCTTGAGCATCGCCGCCGTCACTTCGAAGTCGGCGATGACGCCGTCCTTCATCGGCCGGATGGCGACGATGTTGCCCGGGGTGCGCCCGAGCATCTCCTTCGCCTCCTTGCCGACGGCGAGGACCTTCTTCACGCCGCGCGCTTCCTGCTGCACGGCGACCACCGAGGGCTCGTTCGAGACGATCCCCTGGCCGCGAATGTAGATGAGGGTGTTGGCGGTCCCGAGGTCGATCGCGAGATCTCGGGAGATCATGTTGTGGAGCCAGTCGAGCACGGCGGAGGGAAACTACATCAGGAGGCGTGTAGAGGAAAGAGAAGCCGGAGGATCTTCGGTGACTTTGCCTGTCGGTGCGCCGTCCGCTCCCTGCGAGCGGCATCCCCCGGCCACGGGGCTTTGGGAGGAGGTGCTTTCCGTATAGCCTGCCGCCGGATGTTGGAACACGCCTCCCCCTTCACGGCACAGCCTCCCTGCGCACGATGCGGATACCTCGCCGACACCTCGGCGGGGCCGGTCAACTTCTGTCCGAAGTGCGGGACCGACCTGCGCGGCCCCGGAGCGGCCGGGACCGCCTCCAACCCGCTCGTCGGCTCGGTCGTCGCCGATCGCTACAAGCTCCTGACACTCCTCGGGGAAGGGGGGATGGGGGCGGTCTACAAGGCCGAGCACGTCCGGATGGGAAAGGCGCTCGCGCTCAAGCTCCTCCGCGGGGACTTCGCCCGGGACCAGAGCGCGGTGAAGCGGTTCGTGGACGAGGCGCGCATCGTCTCGCGCCTCTCCCACCCCCACACCATCGCTGTCTTCGACTTCGGCGAGATCGGCGTGGCCTCCGGGCTCTACCTGGCGATGGAGTACGTCCCGGGCCGGGACCTCTCGTCGGTGCTCCGGGCCGAGCACCGGGTAGCGGCGCCGCGGGTGGTCACGATCGGCGAGCAGATCCTCGGCTCACTGGCCGAGGCGCACGACGCCGGGATCGTGCACCGGGACATGAAGCCCGGGAACGTGATGCTGACGCAGACGCGCACCGGGGACGACTTCACCAAGGTCCTCGACTTCGGGATCGCGAAGCTCCGCGACGACGAGGGGGCGTCGGTCACCTCGGCGGGGGCGATCCTCGGCACCCCGAACTACCTCGCGCCGGAGCAGGCCCGCGGCCGGGACGTCGACGCGCGGGCCGATCTCTACTCGGTCGGCGCGCTGCTCTTCGAGCTGCTGACCGGCCGGCCTCCCTTCGTCGCCACCAACCCGCTCGCGGTGGTCAACGCGCACCTCCACGACGCGCCGCCGTCGGTCCAGGAGCTCGCCCCCGAGGTCTCGGTCGCGATCTCCGAGGTGATTCAGCGCGCGCTGGCGAAGCGTCCGGAGGACCGGTTCCAGTCCGCAGACGAGATGCGCGAGGCGCTCCTCCTGGCGGGGGAACCGTCCGGAGCTCCCACGCCTCGCCAGGTCCAGGCGCCGGAGGTGACCGGCGAGCTCGGGATCGCGAGCCGCGACGACTTCCGCGAGTTCGAGGCGCAGCTGAACGCCATCAAGCGGAGCCGGGTCGCGGCGCCCGCCATCGTCGCGACGCTGCTCGTCCTCGCCGCGCTCGCGGCCTGGCGCTGGCCGGACGTATACGCCTTCGTGGCCAGGAGGGCGCCGGCGCTGGCGGCCTCGCTCCCCGCGAGCGTCCGGCCCTCCGATCTCTACGACGGGGAGGAGCACGAGCCGAACGACTCCCCCGCGCAGGCCAACCCGCTGCCCATCCC
>JBAVTL010000481.1:0-1967 GCA_049696175.1 Anaeromyxobacteraceae bacterium | reverse complement strand
CCTCCCGCCGGAGCTGTCGCCACCCGCCGCCGAGGCGCCCTCGGGCGGCGCGGACGGGGGGCGCTACCGCCGGGCCCGCGACGCGTGGGAGCAGAAGTTCCTCGAGGACCTGCTCCGAGAGGCCGGCGGGAGCGTCGCGAAGGCGGCGGAGCTAGCCGGCCTCCACCGCTCCACGCTCTACGAGAAGCTGGCGCGGTACGGGCTCGTGGAGAAGGACGCCAAGGGGTAGGGCCTGCGGCGACCGCCCACGCTCCCTGGCAGGCACCTATGACCGTGTCAACCTGGGTCGGCGTTCGCCCGTGGTGGCGGGGGTTTGGCGGACGCCTCGCGAGGGACGCGGTGAGTAGAGGCGAGGCCGAGGACGTAGCGGACGACGCGTGCCTTCTTGATGGCGGCGAGTTCGCCGGGGGCGAGGGGTGGAACGGGAGGGAGGCCCTCGGCGGCGTACACGTCCGGCAGAGCGGGGATGGTGCGGCTGCCCACGCCGGACCCGTAGTTGGGTGGTCTGGAGGAGCCCTTGGGGAGGCCGCCAGTCTTCTTCCTGCCGGTGGCTGCAACGCGGAGGCGGGAGAGCTTGCGCTCGGTGGGGCGTGGAAGCGCGTAGCGATAGGGCTCGCCGTTCTTGAGCATGAGCCAGGCGATGACGACGAGCTTTCTGGCTGTGGCGACGACGGCGACGTTGCGATTCTTCTTCCTGGTGAGGCGGCGGAAGAAGACGCCGAGAGGGCCCGGGTGGGAGCCCAGGTGCTGGGCGGCCTGAACGAGAATCCAGCGGGCGTGGCCCTTGCCGTGCTTGGTGATGTGGCCGTGGTAGCAGTTGTCGGCGGACTGGTGAGTGGAGGGGACCAGACCGAGATAGCTTGCGGCGTGGTCACCATCCTTGAAGCGGGAGTGGTCGCCGAAGACGGCGAGGAGGGTCTGGGCCACCGCGACGTCGACGCCGGGAAGGGTCATGAGGAGGCGGACGCGAGAGTCTACGTAGCCGCGCAGGTCGAGGAGCCGTGCGAGGCCGGCGAGCTCGGTGTCGATGCCGTCGAGGAGGCGCAGTTCGCTTTCGAGGGCAGTGCGGCCGAGGTCGTCGATGTCGAGCGCAGCGAGGAAGGCGCGCCCCTTCGTGCCGAAGAGGTCGAATTTCTCGGGAACGGGGATGAGGCGCAGGTGGAGGATCGAGTGAATTCGGTTCTTCACACCGGTGCGGTCCTGCACGAGGGAGGCGCGGCGGCTCGTGAGGCTGCGCAGATCGCGGGTTTGCGTGTCGGGAGTCCAGACGCGCGGGAGGTAGTCGGCGCGGAGGAGTTGAGCGAGGACGAGGGCATCGACCTTGTCGGTCTTCACTTTCGCTTCGGCGATGGCGCGCGTGCGGAGCGGATTGGAGACGACGACCTCGCCAACGAGCGGAGCGAGGACGTCGACGACGGCCCAGGTGTTGGTGGTGGCCTCCAGGGCGACGCGGTCCTCGCGAGAGAGCCTATCACCGGCGAAGGCGGAGAGCGCCTCGCGGGTGCAGGGGAACCGGTAGCGGAAGAGGAGTACCCCGGCCTCGTCGATGACGGCCGCCTCGACCACGCGCTTGTGAACGTCGAGCCCGACGAATCGCATATCATCCTCCTCGTGGCGCGAGTCGGGCCTGACCACTTTGGCGAACAGGCGAGCGTCTCCTGTCAACCGCAGGGGCCGGCGACGTGGATGGCCTTCGAGGCCGAGACGCCACGACGCCGAGTGAATGGGCAGAACGGCACCTACCTATTCGAGCTCGAGGCTCAACCGGGTGGGCCGAAGGGGCGGTCAGATACGACAGCGGGCTCAAGGCCCATGCCTGTACTCGACCGGCCCCGAGGTGTTCGGCCCGATCGCGCCACATCCACATCGTTGCACCTCGTCCCGTGCCCGGTGCACGCGAGCACAGCACTTCGTGCGTCAGATCGGAAGCGGCGCGACTCACGCCTCGGTCATACCGGGTACGACGA
>JBAVTL010000480.1:0-2185 GCA_049696175.1 Anaeromyxobacteraceae bacterium | reverse complement strand
GGGCCAGCACGTGGCGGACGAGCGCCTCGCCGTTGGTCGCGTCCAGCTCCACCACGGCGCCGTCCGCGTCCTCCTTGACGCGCGCGCGCGGTCCGAAGGAGGCGACGGTCTCGGGCGCGAGCGGCGCGTCGAGCCTCACCCGGCACCGCTGCGCCGCGTGGACCGCGAACTCCCAGGCCTCCCGCGTCGCGTAGTCGGCGAGCCGGAAGTCCTTGCGCGCGGCGAAGTCCGGCGTGCGCGGGGCGGTGCCGTTCACGGCGATCGTCCGGATCCGTCCGATCGCGAAGGTCCGGATCTCCTTCCGCAGGTGGCACCAGCCGACGACGTACCAGGCGCCGGCTTTCTGGTAGAGCCCATACGGATCGACGTCGCGCTCCGTCCGCGTCCGGCGCTCCGCCCCCTCGTAGGCGACGTGGACGCGCTTCCTGAGCGCCACCGCGCGCGAGAGCTCCTCCAGCCGCGCGCCGATCCCGCGCTCGTCCTCGGAGGGCTCGCCCTCGGTCTCCCCGTCGCCCTGGGCCGAGAGCCGCCGCCCGACGCTCGCGGCCGCCTCCGCGCCGGGAGCGCGCGCGGCGAAGGAGAGCTTGTTGAGGGCGTGCGCGAGGTCGCGGACGTAAGGGAAGCTCCCCTTCGCCAGCGCCGCGGAGCCCGCGAGGTAGAGGAGCGCCAGGTCCTCGGGTGGCAGCTTCAGGTCCGGGAGGTAGAACTCGTCGCGATCGATGAGGTAGCCGGCGGGCAGGTCGTCGTCGCCGGCCGCGTAGCGGATCGGGATGCCGAGCTCCAGCAGCTCCGCCTTGTCCCGCTCGAACTTGCGGATGGCGGCCTCACCGCTGGACCGGCCGTAGTCCTCTGGAAACTGCTCCTGGATCTCGCGCCACGAAACCGGCTCCGCCGCGCGGAGCAGGAACGCGGCGAGATCGAGGAGCCGCTGCGCCTTCTGCATGGCTGCCGAAACCTACCACACGCGCGGACACCGCACCTTCCCGTCCGCGCGCGCTGTTTCCAAATGGCGGCGTGAAGCCTAGAATTCCCGCTCTCTCTCCTGCGGGGATCCCCCCATGGCCTGCCTCGGCTTCGGTCCGGCCGACTTCGAGCTCTTCGAGATCGACGACCCGAGCGAACGGGTGGCGGCGATCGACGCGACGCTGCAGCCGAAGCTCCACCGCATCGCCGCCGACTGCCTGCCGGGGCTCACCCGCATCGCCGGGAGGCCGCTGCACCTCCACGACGGCAAGGGCGCGCGGCGCAAGGGACAGCCTCCCGAGGAGGCGCTCGTGGTGCTCTGCGAGTCGCCGCGCGGGTACCGCGGGGTTCCGTTCCTCGCGATCGTCGTGACGCGCGACCACCTCCACGCGAAGGTCGGGATCCGCGGGGAGTCGCCGCAGCGCGCCGCGATGTTCGGCGCGCTCGCCCGGGAGGCCGGCAACCTCTCCCGCAAGGGGAAGCCCTTCCGCAAGCTCCGGACCTACGCCGACTGGAACTACGAGGAGCTGCCGGAGGTGGCGCCCGCCCACTCGGTCGCCTTCTGGCAGGAGCTGAGCGAGACGATCGCGCCTGGTGGCGGCGACCTCGACGTCGGCGTGGCGCTGACGCGCGAGGAGGCGCGCAGCCTCTCGCTCGGCGACCTGCTCGGAGTCTTCAGGGACCTGGCGCCGCTCTACAAGCTGCTCGCGAACGCGTGATCCCGTGACGACTCCCCCTCTCCCTCACTGAGGGAGAGGGATGGGGTGAGGGAGAGCCGCGGCGTTGAGGCTTACCCGGGGTGACAGCCGGGGTGGCTAGGTCGCCCCCTCACCCTCGCCCTCTCCCCCGTTGGGGGCGAGGGGATCGACCGGAGGTGAGGCCAGCGGCTCAGCCGGCTTCGCGGCGGCGGCCGCAGCCTCGGCGGCCTTGCGGTCCTCGCGCGCAGCCTGGCGGACGGCGTCGAGCAGCTCGTCGTGATCGCGGCGCAGCCCCTCGTAGCGCTTGCGCAGCTCGGAGTACCGATCGGCGGCCAGCTCCAGCTCGCCCTTCTGCACCACGAACACCCGCCGCTCGGTCTCGAGCCGCCCCTTCGACTTCCGCGCCTCGGCCTCCAGCTCGGCCACCTTGCGGCGCGCCTCCAGCGCCTTGGCCTCCGCCTTGTCGGCGCGCTCGGCCGCCGCGCGGACAGCCTCGGCGTCCGGGCTCGGCTCCACCCTCGGCG
>JBAVTL010000479.1:0-1837 GCA_049696175.1 Anaeromyxobacteraceae bacterium | reverse complement strand
ACCGGGGTGACGGCGGGGCGCGGCGCCGGCACGCCCGGCGTCGGGGCCGGCGCGGCGCCGAAGACCAGCTCGTGCACCTTGTTGATCAGCGCCTGGCTCTCGAACGGCTTCATGAGGGTGGCGTTGGCGTTGGCCGCCCGGGCGCGCGCCTCGTCGAAGGCCTCGTAGGTGCCGGCGAGCAGGAGGACCGGCGTGTTCTGCAGCGCAGGGTCCCTCTTGATCGCCTCGCAGACCTCGTAGCCGCTCTTCTTCGGCATCACGACGTCGGCGAGGATGATGTCCGGCTTCAGCTCGCGCGCCTTCGCGATGGCATCGTCCCCGTTGTCGACGGCGATGACCTTGAAGTCGTCGTTCGCGAAAGTGATCGCCACGACCTTCCGAATGGTGACGGAGTCGTCGGCGACGAGCAGGGTCTTGGGCATGCTTGGTTCAAACACCGCAGGGGCGCGAATGTCAAGAATTGCGAGCGCTTCCACGCCATGAGCGCGCGCGTCAGCCCCCCAGGAGCGTGTCCCACACCGGGCGCAGGACGTCGTCGTCCGCGGGCATCGAGCCGACCCTCTCGATCCGGTCCGCCGCCAGCGCGACCTCCGAGCCGCCAGCGTCGAGGATCACCGTCCGCGCCACCTCGGCCGGCGCAGGATCACCGTGCAGGACCGCGACGTCGACCACCGGGTGGAGCGTCCGTCCCTGGTAGAGTAGCCCGAGGTGGGACGGGGGCGCGAGCGGCACCGGCGCGATGCGCGGGCGCTCGATGATCCTGACGAGGTAGGACATCGGGACGCCGTACCCGCGCCCGCCGCGCACGAAGACCAGCTCCCGCTCCCCGGTGGAGCCCGCGTCCGCGAGCAGCTCTCCCACGTCGGCCGCCGGCGGTAGCGGCTCCCAGCCGATGGCCGACGCGGCCAGCTCGAGCGAGAGCTCCCCTTTCGCGACGATCGCGCCGGCGAAAGGTGCCGGCTGCGGGAGGCGGGTGCCGGCAGGGATCTGGAAGACCTCGGCGTCGACGAGGTCGATGATCCCGTGGACGCGGTCCACACGCAGGGCGGCGCGCGGCGTCGACTCGGTCAGGAGCGCGAAGGGCGCGTCGCCGCCGGGGAGGCCGAGCACGGTCGAGACGAAGGCGACCGGATACGCGTCGCCCCTGGCGATCACCTCCCCTCCCCCGGGACCGACCTCCAGGATCTCTCGCACCTGCGAGAGCCGGAGCGCGAGCCGCACGCCGCCGACGGTGAAGAGGAGCGCCTTGCGCTCTGCTGCAAGGGAGGACACGGAGTGATGATATACACGGAACGCGATGGCACCGTCGGTACTCCTCGTCGACGACGAACGCTTCGCCCGGACGCTCTACTCTGACTACCTGAGGGCGGCGGGGCACGAGGTCGAGCTCGCTGACTCCTCGGAGTCCGCGCTCACCCTGCTCGCGTCTCAACGCTTCGACGTCCTGGTGACCGACGTCATCCTGCCCGGCGCGAAGGACGGCCTGGAGCTGCTGGACGCCGCGAAGCAGCTCGACCCGAACATCGGGGTGGTCGTGATCACCGCCCTCGACGAGGTGGCCTCGGCGGTGCGCGCCATCCGTTCGGGCGCGACCGACTACCTCGTCAAGCCGGTCACGCCCGAGGCGCTGCAGATCGCCGTCCAGCGCTGCCTCGCGACGCGCGAGCTGCTCGCCGAGAACCTGTCCCTGCGGGCCCACATCCAGCTCTTCGAGTCCTGCCAGCGGATCGCAGCCACGCTCGACCGGGCGAAGCTGGTGCCGCTCTCCCTGGAGGCGATGGCGACGGAGTGCGGCGCGCGCGCGGCGCTGCTGACGGAGCGCACGGCCAGCGGGGGC
>JBAVTL010000478.1:0-2031 GCA_049696175.1 Anaeromyxobacteraceae bacterium | reverse complement strand
GGCCAGGGGAGCGCGGCGCGGAGCCGATGGCTCCCGAGCGCGAGGCCGGCCACCGCCGCGAAGGAGAGCTGGAGGGAGGGGTCCAGGATCGAGCCCGGCTCGAGCGCGAGGACCGCCAGGGCCGCCGCTGCGAGGGCGGCGAGCGCGTCCAGCTCGCGCCGCCAGAGGATCCCCAGGAACGCCGCGGCGGCGCCGAGGGCCGCGCGGAGCACCGGAGGGCCGGCGCCCGTCGCGAGCGCGTAGACGAAGGTCGCGGGGAGCGCGACGACCGCCGCGATCCGCCTGGCGTCGTGGTGGAGGGCGAGCCGGTCGCACCGGATCGCAGCGGCCGAGATCAGGCGGAAGAGCCCCCAGGCGACGACGACGAGGTGGAGCCCTGAGACCGCGAGGACGTGGGCGAGGCCGCTTCGCGCGAAGGCCGACGAGGTCTCCCGGTCGAGGCCGCCCCGATCGCCGGTCCCGATCGCCCGCAGGATGCCGGCTTCGCGGGCAGGCAGCACCGACGTCGCCTCGGCCCAGCGCCGGCGGGAGCGCTCCAGCCATGCGAGCGGCGACGGCTCGGCCACGCGAACTATCGGAGTCTGCGCGGCGGCCTCCAGGGTGCCTCCCAGCGCGCGAAGACGCGCCGCAGGATCGCGCCCGCCCGGGTTCTTCGGTCCTTGCGGGGGCCGGAGGCGGGCACGGAGCCGCACCCGGTCTCCGAGGGCGAGCGGCCACTCGGGTTCGGCGCCGGTGACCTCCAGGCGTCCCCACGCGGCAGTGGCCAGGAGGAAGCGGACGCGGTCGCCGAGGAGTGAGGGGACCGACGTCACAGCCCCTTCGATCTCCACGGCCTCGGCCGTGAAGGTGCGCGGCTCGGTGCGGGTCAGGTCGGCGGCCCGCCAGCCCGCGGAGGCGAATGCCAGTGGGGCCAGGGTTGGTGTGGCGACGGCAGGGAAGAGCAGGGACAGCCCGGGCGGGTACCTTTGACCGGTCGCGCCCATCGACGCGCCCAGCGCAAATGCCACCGCGGGGAGCAGCAACGGAGTCCGCGGTCTCACCGGTTGCCTCTTATGGGGCAGGTAGTGAGCCGGAAAACCCCGACTGATTTCGCTGGGTTGTTGACCTGAGGAGTCGACTTGTGTAATGTTGGTCGGCTAAGCGCCCGCAGCGATCCCTCCGAAACGAGTCGGGGGTCTGATCGTAATTCGGGGCGGAGGACGGAATGCCCGCCACTCAGATTCAAGTTGTCCCAGCAGCGGCAGTCTCCCCTACCTTCAGGGTCGGGGACAAGGCAGTTTACCCCGGCCAGGGGGTCGGCGAGGTCATGGGGATCGAGCACAAGGAGGTCGCCGGCCAGCGGCAGTCCTTCTACGTGCTCCGGATCCTCGAGAACGGGATGAAGATCATGATCCCGATGAACAAGGTGAACTCGGTCGGTCTCCGCGAGATCATCGGCGAGAAGGAGGTCCGGAAGGTCTACAGCATCCTTCGCGAGAAGGAGGTCTCCGTGGACTCCACGACCTGGAACCGCCGGTACCGGGAGTACATGGACAAGATCAAGACCGGGAGCGTCTTCGAGATCGCGGAGGTCCTGCGCGACCTCTACCTGCTCCGGTCTGACAAGGACCTCTCCTTCGGCGAGCGGAAGATGCTCGACACGGCCCGCTCCCTGCTCATCAAGGAGCTGGCCATCGCGAAGGACTGCGACGAGCAGGAGGTCGAGGGCGACCTGAAGAAGATCTTCAACTTCAGCTAGCCCCCCGTCCCGAAGGCCCCGGCCCCCGGGTCCCAGGAACCAGCCGCCGCACGGACGTGAGTCCGCGCGGCGGCCGCATTTCTGGGGTAAAACGGGGCACTTCGCGTGGAGCGGGGCCATCGTCCCCTCCACCTCAGCACAGGCGATGCCAGCCTCGAGGGTCGAATGATCGGCGGTGAGCGAGTGGGTGCCATCGTGGCGGCCGGCGGGTCGGGACAGCGCGCCGGGCTGGCCAAGCAGTGGCTCGTCCTGGGGGGCGAGACGGTCCTGCGCCGGTCGGCGCGCCTCATGGC
>JBAVTL010000477.1:0-2843 GCA_049696175.1 Anaeromyxobacteraceae bacterium | reverse complement strand
GTCGCGACGCGGCCGCCGCCGCGCGCACCGCGCCGTCGAGCTCGACGATCCGCTCCTCCGGCACCGCGCCGAGGAACTGGAGGGTGAGGTGCAGGCTCTCCGCCGCCGTCCAGCGGACCTCGTCGGCGGCGCGCCCGGCGCTCCTGCGCAGCGCCGCCACCACCGCGCCGATCCGCCGTCGGACGGCCTCGGGCGGATCGAGCGCGACGAAGAGGCGGCGGTTCATCGGCTACTCGACGGTCACGCTCTTGGCGAGGTTGCGCGGCTGGTCGACGTCGGTCCCCTTGATGTCGGCCACGTGGTAGGCGAGGAACTGGAGCGGCATGATCGTGAGGAGGGGCGAGAGGAGGGGCGGCACCTCGGGGACGGTGAGCGCGATCTGCGCGAGGCTCGCCGCGTGGGTGTCCCCCTCCGAGACGATCGCGAAGACCTGGCCGCCGCGCGCGCGGACCTCCTCGATGTTCCCGAGCGTCTTCTCGTAGGCCGGCTCGCGGGTGGCGATCACCACGACCGGCAGCTCCTCGTCGATGAGGGCGATCGGGCCGTGCTTCATCTCACCGGCCGCGTACCCCTCGGCGTGGATGTAGGAGATCTCCTTGAGCTTCAGCGCCCCCTCGAGCGCCACCGGGAACTGGTTGCCGCGGCCGAGGAAGAGGACGTCGCGGGCGCTCGCGCAGCGCTGCGCGACCGGCAGCACCGCCGGCTCCTGCCGGATCATCTGCTCCATCGAGGCCGGGATCCGCTGGAGCGCCTCGATGTGGTGCCGCGCCTCGTCGGCCCCGAGCACCCCGCGCAGGCGGCCGAGCTTCAGGCCGAGCAGGAAGAGGGCGGCGAGCTGCGTGGTGAAGGCCTTGGTCGACGCGACGCCGATCTCCGGGCCGGCGCGGGTGAAGAGGGTGCCGACCGCGCACTCGCGCGCGATGGCCGAGCCGACGACGTTGCAGATCGCCATCGCCTTCGCGCCGCGGGCCTGCGCGACCTTGACCGCGGCGAGCGTGTCGGCGGTCTCGCCCGACTGCGAGATGGCGAGGACCAGGACCCGCTCGTCCACGAGCGGCTCGCGGTTGCGGAACTCGCTGGCGAGCTCCACCTGCACCGGGAGCTTCGCCAGCGTCTCGATCATGTGGCGCCCGGAGAGCCCCGCGTGCCAGGAGGTGCCGCAGGCGACCACGACGACGCGCGCGAGCTGCCTGGCGTAGGGTTCGTCGAGCGTGACGCCGTCGAGGTCCACGTCGCCCTGCTCGACCGACGCGCGCCCGCGGATCGTGTCGGCGACCGCCCGCGGCTGCTCGAAGATCTCCTTGTGCATGAAGTGCTTGTGGCCGTTCTTCTCGGCGGCCACGGCGCTCCACTCGATCCGGCGCGGGGGCCGATCGGCCCGCGTGCCGTCGTTGCGGTAGAGGGCGACGCCGTCCGCGCGCAGCACGGCCAGCTCCCCCTCCTCCAGGTAGACGACGTCGCGGGTGTGCTCCAGGATCGCCGGCACGTCCGAGGCGAGGAAGCTCTCGCCCTTGCCGAACCCGACGACGAGCGGTGAGGCGTTCTTCGCGGCGACGATCTCGCCGGGCGCCTTCTCGGAGATCACGGCGATGGCGTAGGTCCCCTGCACCTGGCCCAGCGACTGCCGGACGGCCGTGAGGAGGTCCACCGCGCCGCCCTGGAGGGCCTCGGCGATCAGGTGGGCGAAGATCTCGGTGTCGGTCTCGCTCGAGAACTTGTGCCCGCGCGCGCCGAGCGCCGCCTTGAGCGCGAGGTGGTTCTCGATGATGCCGTTGTGGACCACCGCCACGCCGCCGAAGCTGTGCGGGTGGGCGTTCTCGTCCGACGGCCTGCCGTGGGTCGCCCAGCGCGTGTGGCCGATGCCGGTCGTCCCGGCGAGCGGCTTCACGGCGAGGGCGTTCACCAGGTTCTGCAGCTTCCCCTTGGCGCGCGAGACGGCGAGGCCGTCCGGGCCGAGCGCCGCGACCCCCGCGGAGTCATAGCCCCTGTACTCCAGCTTCCTGAGCCCACCGACGATGAGGTCAACGCACTCCCGGGGGCCGACGTAGCCGACGATTCCACACATAGGGGGCGTTATACCCCGGACTTGCCCGGCTCGCCTCCTCCGGAGACGCCCTTGGCGCGCTGGCGGGCGGCGAGCATCCGCGCGGTCCAGCCCTCCTTGTTCTCCTGACGGGCCCGGCCGAGCGCGAGCGCGCCGTCGGGGACGGCCATCGTGAGCGTGGAGCCCGCGGCGACGTAGGCGCCGGCGCCGATCTGGATCGGCGCGACCAGGATCGAGTCGGAGCCGATGAAGGCGCCGTCCCCGATCCGGGTCTCGTGCTTCTTCTCGCCGTCGTAGTTGCAGGTGATGGTCCCGGCGCCGACGTTCACGCCCGCGCCGATCACCGCGTCGCCGAGGTAGCTGAGGTGGTTCGCCTTCGACCCCTTCCCGAGCCGGGTCTTCTTCGTCTCGGTGAAGTTGCCGACGTGAACGCCCTCGGCGAGGACCGAGCCGGGGCGGAGCCGCGCGAACGGTCCGAGGATCGAGCCGGACCCCACCTCGGACTCGTCGATCACGGTGTACGGGCGGACGGTCACGTCGTCGGCGAGGCGCGCGTCGGTCAGGATGGCGCCCTGGCCGATCAGGCAGCGCTCGCCGATCCGCGTCCTCCCGCGCAGCCGCACCCCGGGCTCGATGACGACGTCCGCGCCGACCTCGATCTCCTCGTCGCAGTCGAAGCGATCGGGGCTCTCGATGGTCACGCCGGCCCTCATGTACGCGGCGGCGATCCGGCGGGTGAGGACGCGCGTGACCTCCGCGAGCTGCGCGCGGTCGTTGACGCCGGCCGCCTCCTCGGGCG
>JBAVTL010000476.1:0-8348 GCA_049696175.1 Anaeromyxobacteraceae bacterium | reverse complement strand
GCTGGCGCGCGAGCTCGAGCTGGATTTCGGCGAACCGGCTGCCGCGCCACCGGTCGCGCCGCCCGTCTCGTTCGCGCCGCCCGCCTCCTTCGAGCCGGCCGTCGCTCCAGCCGTACCGCCGCGTGCCGGCCCTGAGCTCGAGGATCTCTTCCCCCCACCGGAGCCCGAGCGCGCCCCGGAGGCCGCGCAGCAGCCGGCGCCCGCCTCCAGCGCATCGCGAGGGAGACGCAGGATCGGGTTGGGGTTGGCTGCGGCCCTGCTCGTCGTGCTCGTAGGCGCAGGCTCCGCGTACCTCGTTCGACATCGGCGGCTGGGCGCATCGAGCCTGGCGACGAGGAGGTCCGACCCAGCCCGGCGTGCCGGGGAGGGAGCGCTCGCCGGCCAGGCGGTCACCGCGACCTGCGTGCGGGCGACCGCGACCGTCGAGATGCAGCGCGGCGGGAGCGGCGAGTGGCGGCCGCTCGGCGTCGGTGAGGGGCTGCGCGGGGGCGACCTCGTCCGCACCGGACCGGCGTCCTCCGGACGGATCGACCTCGTCGCCGGTGGCTACCTCGAGCTGGAGGAGAACGCGACGATCGCGATCGGGGTGACCGCACCTCCGGCGCAGGAGGGGCCCGGCACGCCCGCCGAGAGCACCGTCGCGGTGCATGCGGGGATCGTCCGCGGCGTGCTCCCTTCCGCAGGCGACGCCCGTCCCCGCGGTCTCGTCGTCCGTGGGCCCGATGGCTCGACGGCTCGCTTCGCCACCGCGAAGGGGAGCGAGCCTGCCGCGTTCCGGCTGACGCGCGCCGCCGGCGGGACGGAGGTGGCGATCACGGAGGGAGAGGTGGACGTCGGGGCTGGAGATGGTGGGCAGAAGCTGCGCGCCGGGCGCGCGATCGATCTCCCCGCCCGCGGTGGCGCGCGCGTCGTGGAGCTCCCGGACTTCCCCGCCAGCGTCGAGCCGGGCATCGACGCCCGGTTCCGCTGGAGGAAGGGGTTGGAGATCCGGCTCGCCTGGAAGAAGGTGAGCGCCGCCGCGGGGTATCGCGTCCAGGTCTCGCGGAGCCTCTCCTTCGAGACGGTGGACGACACGTTCGAGGTGGACGCGAGCGAGCTCCCGTTCAAGCCTAAGGGAGAGGGCATGTTCGCGTGGCGCGTCGCCTCGCGCGACGACGCCGGGCGCCTTGGCGAGTACGGCTTCGCCCGCCGGGTCTACTGCGATCGCGAGGCGTCCCGGGACCTGCTCGTCGGCCCCGCCGACCGCGAGACGGTGCGGTACACCGACGCGCGCCCCACCGTGGCGTTCACCTGGCAGTCAGCCGCCAACGCCAGGAGCTACACGCTGGTGGTCGCGACCTCGCCGAAGCTGCGCGCCCGGGCGATCGTGAACCGCGTCACCGTGGAGCAGCGGGCGGAGGTGAAGGGGCTCGCTCCGGGCTCGTACTACTGGGGCGTCTTCGCCGGCGAGGGCCAGTCGGCGAAGCCCATCTTCCAGAGCCCCCGCTCGCTGGTGGTCCAGCGCGTCGCGAAGGCGGCGCCGGCCCCTACCACGCCTCCCGCCGCCCGATGAACTCGTACGGGTAACCCCAGTCCGGCACCGAGACGGTGTCGAGCGCCGCGATCTCCTCGGGGGTGAGCTTCACCGACAGCGCCGCGAGGTTCTCGTCGATCTGCGCCACGCTGCGTGCGCCGACGAGGATTGAGGTCACCTCCGGCTTCGCGAGGAGCCAGGCGAGCGAGATCGCCGCCGGCGTCGTCTCGTGCGCCTCCGCGAGCTCCCGCACCTTCGCGAGGGTCGCCCAGTTCTTGAGCGTGTCGATCACCTTGTACGTGTCGGCCCAGGCCTCGAGCCGGGCCCCCTTCGGCGCGGGCTGGCCGCGGACGTACTTCCCGGTCAGGAAGCCGCGCGCGAGCGGGCTCCAGACGAGGACCCCCAGGCCGAAAGCGCGCGCCGCCGGGATGAGCTCCCGCTCGCAGTCCCGGTAGGCGAGGGACCACTGGAGCTGGATCGACGAGTACGGCTCCAGCCGCTTCCGGTCGGCCGCCCAGAGCGACTCCACCAGCCGGTAGCCTGCGTAGTTGGAGCAGCCCGTGTACCGGACCTTCCCCTGACGAACCAGGTCGTCGAGCGCGGAGAGCGTCTCCTCGATGGGGACCGCGCGGTCCTGCATGTGGACCTGGTAGAGGTCGATGTAGTCGGTCTGGAGCCGCCGGAGCGACGCCTCGCACGCGGCGAGGATCGCCTTGCGCGAGAGCCCCTGCTCGTGCGGCCCGGCCGCGGCGGTGAGCCCAGCGGTCGCGTACCGGCACTTGGTGGCGAGGACGACCCGGTCCCGCTTTCCCTTCAGCCACGCGCCGAGCAGCTCCTCGGAGCGTCCCTCCGAGTAGACGTTGGCGGTGTCGACGGTGTCGATCCCCGCGTCGAGCGCGCGGTCGAAGACGCGCCTCGCCTCGGCGTCCTCCGAGGTCACGCCCTTCATGAACCCCTTCGACTCCCCGAAGGTCATCGCGCCGAGGGCGAGGCGCGTGACGGAGAGACCGGATCTCCCGAGCTGGCGGCGTTCGACAGTCATCGCGTCAGACTAACGCTTCCGGAGGAGCGCGGAAGGGCACGCTTGGGGCACGCCGCACGCTTCCCCTACGCTCACCGCCCGTGTTAACCAGATCGGCGTCGAACGGGACCGAGGAGCCGCAACGATGAACACGGAAGAGACCAGCGTCGGAGCCTCACCTCAGTCGTCAGGCGCCGTCCCCGCACCCAGGGCGGTGCTCTCCGTCGTCCACGCCTCGACCGAGGGCGAGGCCGGGAAGCGCTACACCGTCGGCGAGGAGGACGTGACGCTGGGACGCGAGGACGTGAACACCGTCGTCGTCGGGTCCGACCAGGCGTCGCGCCGCCACGCGCGGATCTTCGTCTCGGGCGGAAACCACGTCCTCGTGGATCTGGACTCGACCAACGGCACGTTCCTGAACTCCAAGCAGACCAAGGAGCAGACGCTCAGGCACGGCGACGTGATCCGAATCGGCACGTCCGTCTTCAAGTACGTCGTCGAGGGGTAGGCACACCCCGCCACGGGCGCTCCCGCGCCCCGACGCTCCCTGCTCCGCCCTCACCAGGCGTGCGTGAGCACCCCGAGCGCGATCCACGCGACGATCGCGAAGCCGACGATGCCAACCGCGAGGCGCGCCCTCGCGTGATCGGTGCCGTGCAGCGCGGCGGCGCGACCGTGGCCGAAGCCGGTCGCGAGGCCGTCCCACATGAGGACGCCCGATCCCACGAGGAGGAACAGGAGCAGCAGGATGACGATGAACTGGCTCAACCCGGTCGTCATGGCGGGATCATTGTCGCGCGGCCGGCCGCGCGCATGGAGCCGCCAGCGGGGGAACCCGGCTGGACGTCACTCGCAGCGAACCCATATGATGCGCGGCCGACCATGGTGAAGCTGCCGGAGCCGCCGACTCCCAACGTCCTCAGGAGCATCCCTGCAGAGATCCACATGATCCCGGCTGGGAAGCTCCTCTGGCGCGTGCACCCCCGAGCGGGAGCCCATCCGACCTCGTGGAACGAGTTCCGGACCTATGGACCGGTACCGACGAGCCGATTCGACCACCACGTTCAACCGCCGGGGTCGCAGCCTCGCGGCATCCTGTACGCAGCGGAGTCGGTCCGAACGTGCATCGCCGAGTACTTCCAGGAGACGCGGACGATCGACACGAAGAGAGGCAGTCCATCGCTCGTCGCCTTCCGATTGGTCCGTGATGTCGCTGCCCTAAACCTCCGGGGGACCTGGCCCACGCGCGCCGGCGCGTCCATGAACATCAATTCGGGCCCGAGAGGAATGGCGCGCGCCTGGTCACGCACGATCCATGAGGCGTACCCGGGCGTCGCGGGGGTCCTCTACTGCTCCTCCATGAACGCCAACGAGCCGGCCGTCGCGCTCTATGAGCGGGCCAGCGCCGCGCTGCCAGCCGCCCCGGAGTTCAATCGCCCGCTCTCCGACCCCGATCTCATTCCGGTCCTCGAGCAGGCCGCGCACCGCTTCGGGTACGCCCTGCTCCTCCCTGACCCCGGCCCGGTTGCAGGCGGGGGGTCGTCAGCGTAGACTAACGATGACTCACGATGAATGACATCGTTAGGGTTCGCGCCATGGATCGCCAGAAGCGACACGTGAGGAAAGCTTCCCCGGCGACGCCAGTCGCCATCCTGGACGTTGTCGCGGCTGTGCACGCTGAGGCGCACAGGCAGGCCGCTCACGCGCGGGAGGAGACCCTCGCGATGGTCGGCCAGCTCAGCCCCAGCGCCCTGGGCCACCGACGCAGCGAGGAGTCGTTCGTGCTCGTGTTCCACGCGGGGACCTTCGCGCTCTCCGCCATCACGCGAGCGGGCCTGCCCTCCAAGGGGCTCGGGCGGCTTGGGCAGGCGGAGCTGAGCGACCTGGTCGCGCGCGCGGCGACGTGCGTCGCGCAGTCGCCGGAGTCGTTCCTGACCGGGCCGCTGGTCGCGGCCGGGGCCAAGTACGCCGGCTTGACGGCGCCGGAGCGCGCTGCCCTCGAGGAGGGCGGCATCGACCTCGAGGCGGCCCCCGCCCCTCACGGGCTGAGCGCAGCGGAGCGCAGCGCGGTCGAGTTCGCCGCCTTGAGAGCCGAGTCGTATGGCGCCGACGAGGTGGCTCGGCTGCTCGACGTGGACGCGAGCCGGATCCGGCAGCGCCTGACGAGCCGTCCGCCGTCGCTCTTCGGCTTCAAGGTCGGGAAGAGCTGGCGAGTTCCGACGTTCCAGTTCACCGAACGCGCCCTCGTCCCCGGCATCGATCTGGTCGTCGCGGCGCTCCCCAGGGATCTCCCGGCGGTCGCCGTCCGCCGCTGGATCTCCGTGCCGAGCCCCGATCTGGAGATCGACGAGGAGCCGGTGAGCCCGCTGGACTGGCTCAGGGCTGGACGCGATCCCGCGAAGGCCGCCGAGTTGGCAGCGGCGCTCTAGTAGAACCCGAGCGTCAGCCGCGCCGCCTCGGTCATCATCCCGGAGTGCCACGGGGGATCGAAGACCATCTCGACGTCGGCGTCCTTCACGCCCGGCATCCGTCCCACCCGGTACCGCACGTCCTCCAGGAGCACGTCGCCGATGCCGCAGCCCGGCGCAGTGAGCGTCATCTTCACCGTCACCTTCGAGCCGCCCTCGGCGGGCTCGACGCCGACGAAGTAGACCAGCCCCAGCTCGACGATGCTCACCGGCAGCTCGGGGTCGTAGATCTCGCCGAGCGTCTCCCAGACCTTCTCCTCGGTCAGGTCCCCGGTCTCGATCGCCGCGGACTTCTCCTGCGCCCGCTTCGCCTCCTCGACGTAGTGCTCGCCGAGCGCGTCGGCGTCGTGGCCGTCGATCCGGACGATGCCGCCGCGCATCGTCATGGCGGTGAACTGACCACCCAGCGTCTGCTGGACGGTGACCCACTCGCCTTCTGGGATCGTCGCCCGCTCGCCGCTAGGGACCAGGATGGCCTCGACGGGGCGCTTCAGGGCGACGGGTTCGTGGCGCGTCATGACCGCTTCACTCCGTGGAGATGGGTGCCCCCTCGCCGCGGAGCGCTGCGCGGAGGGTGTGCCAGGCGAGGCTCGCGCACTTCACGCGGGTCGGGTAGTCGTGGACGCCGCCGAAGACCGCCAGCTTCCCGAGCGAGTCGGGGTCGCCGGCCGCGGCTGGTCCCTCCGTGACGAGGGCGTGGAACTTCTCGTAGAGCGCGTCCACGTCGGCGGAGGTCTTCCCCTTGACGAGGCCGGTCATCACCGAGGCGGAGGCCTTCGAGATGGCGCAGCCGTCGCCGGTGAAGCGGGCCTCGCGGAGGACGCCGCCCTCCACCCTGGCGTAGACGGTCAGGTGATCCCCACACAGCGGGTTCAGCCCCTCCGCGTGGTGCGTCGCCCCGTCGAGCGGGCCGAAGTTGCGCGGCCGCTTGCCGTGGTCGAGGACCACCTCCTGGTAGAGATCCGACAGCTCGCTCACGCGAAGACCTCCCTCACCGCGAGGAGCGCCCGCACGAGCGCGTCCACGTCCTCGCGGCTGCTGTATACGCCAAAGCTGGCGCGCACGGTGGCCGCCACGCCGTACCGCTTCATGACGGGCTGGGCGCAGTGGTGGCCGGCGCGCACGGCGACGCCGTGCCGGTCGACGATGGTCGCGACGTCGTGCGGGTGGACGTCGCCGAGCAGGAAGGAGATCGCCCCAGCCCGCTGGCGCGGCGTCCCGACGAAGCGCAGCCCGGGCACCTCGCGCAGCGCCGCCTCCGCGTAGGAGACCACCTCGTGCTCGTGGGCCGCGGCGGCCTCGATCCCCACCCCCTCCAGCCAGGCGATCGCCGCGCCGAGCCCGATCGCCTGCGCGATCGCCGGTGTGCCGGCCTCGAACCGCGCCGGCGGCTTCGCGAAGGTGGTCTTGTCGAAGCCGACCGACAGGATCATGTCGCCGCCACCCTGCCACGGGGGCATCGCCTCGAGGTGCTCCCGCTTCGCCCAGAGGGCGCCGACGCCGGTCGGGCCGTAGAGCTTGTGGCCGCTGAACGCGTAGAAGTCTGCCCCCGACGCCGGGGCGTCGAAGCCGAGGTGCGGGGCGCCCTGGGCGCCGTCCACGAGGACCGGGACGCCGTGGCCCTTCGCGATCCGGATCACCTCGGCGAGCGGGTTGACGGTGCCGAGCGCGTTGGAGACCTGCGTGACGGCGAGCAGCTTCGTCCTCGGGTTGACGAGGCGCGCGAGGGCATCGAGGTCGAGGTCGCCCTCGTCGGTGATGGGGACGGGGACGACCTTCGCTCCCTTCTCCTGCGCGAGGAGCTGCCAGGGGACGATGTTGGAGTGGTGCTCCATCGTCGTGACGAGGATCTCGTCGCCCGCCCCGACGCGCTGCCGGCCGAAGGTCTGGGCGACCAGGTTGACGGCCTCGGTCGTGCCGCGGACGAAGACGACGTCCTTCGGGTCGGCGTGCAGGTAGCGGGCGACGGCGGCGCGGGACGCCTCGTAGTCCTTCGTCGCCAGCTCGGAGAGGTAGTGCACGCCGCGGTGGACGTTGGCGCACTCCTCCTCGTAGAAGCGGACCTCCGCGTCGATGACCGCCTGGGGCTTCTGCGCGGTGGCGGCGGTGTCGAGGTAGACGAGCGGCTTGCCCCTCACCTCGCGCGACAGGATCGGGAACTGCGCCCGGATCCGGGCCAGGTCGAAGGTGGGGACGGCGTCCAGCGGCTTGGGCTTGACCATCGGGTAGCTCACGCTGCCTCCAATAGCTTCGCGCCGCCCGGCAGCCGGGCCGCGACGAGCGCCCGTGCGCGCGCGCGCAGGGCGGGCGGGCCGATCCGATCGACCATCTCGGCGGCGAACGCGTAGATGAGGAGCGCCCGCGCGGTCGCCTCGTCGAGGCCGCGGGTGCGCAGGTAGAAGAGCGCGCCGGCGTCGAGCTGCCCGACCGCGCCGCCGTGGCCGCACTTCACGTCGTCGGCGAAGATCTCGAGCTGGGGCATCGTGTCGATGACCGCGTCCTCGGAGAGGAGGAGGCTCGCGCTCTGCTGGTAGGCCTGCGTCTTCTGCGCCCCCGGGAGGACCCGGATGCGTCCGGCGAAGACGCCGCGCGAGTGGCCGTCGAGGATCGCCTTGTAGCTCTCGACCGTCTCGCAGCGCGGCACCGCGTGCTCCACCACCGAGTGCACGTCCGAGAGCTGCTCGCCGGAGAGCATCGCGAGCCCGCCGAGGTCGATGGACGCCCCCTCGCCGGCCAGCCGCGAGTGGATCTCGGTCCTGGAGAGCTGCGCGCCCAGCGAGAGGGCGTGGAGCCGGAGCTTCGACCTCGCGCCCTGCTCGGTGAAGATCGCCCCGAAGTGGAACGCACGGGTCCCGAGATCCTGGAGCGTGTAGTGCGCCACCTCGGCGCCGTCGGCGAGGAGGAGCTCCGCCACGCCGTTGGCGACGCTCAGCCCGTCGCGGCCGCCGAGCCAGTGCTCGGCGACCGAGAAGCGGGCCCCCTCCCCGGCGACGATCAGGACGCGGGGGTGGCTCATCACCGCCGCGCCCGGGGCGTCGCTCAGGAAGACGAGGTGGATCGGCGCGTCGATCACGGCGCCGGCGGGGACGTGGAGGAGGACGCCGTCCTCCATCAGGGCGGTGTTGAGCGCGCCGAAGACGTGGCGCTCGACGTCCGCGTGGCGCCCGAGGCGGCCGCGGACGAGCTCGGGCTGCTCGGCCCAGGCGCGCGCGAGGCTCGTCGCGATCACGCCGTCGGGGAGCGTCCCGCGGGAGGAGAGCTCCTCGCGCAGGCGGCCGTTCACCAGCACGAGGCGCGCCTCCCCGGGAGGGAGGCCGGCCAGGTCGAGGAGCGCGACGCCGTCGCC
>JBAVTL010000475.1:0-3781 GCA_049696175.1 Anaeromyxobacteraceae bacterium | reverse complement strand
GATCCCATCCACGGCGGCCGCGAGCGCCGGATCCGCTGCCCCGCGGGCGTCCCCGCACGCGAGCACCAGCTCCCGGAAGAGCCCGGCGGTCTCGAGGTTCAGGTCGACCTGCCACTCGAGGAAGCTGCGGACGAGCTCGCGGACCCTGCGCCCCTCGTAGAAGTGGCCGAGGACCGCCACCTGGTGGTCGATCCGGATCACCCTGCCGAGCAGGTCGTCCTTGCCCCAGCAGCGCCCGGCGAAGAGATCCCGCCCCACCTCCCAGACCGAGGCCACGGCCGGATCCGTGTAGCGGTAGGTGCGCCCCAGGTAGCTCCCCTCGGCGCGGCCGGCGGCGAGCATCCGGGCCTCGAGCGGCGTCCCCGAGTAGACCTCGGCGCGGCAATAGTTGAGCGGGTGGGCCGGGTGGCGCGCGGCGAAGCCGAGGTCGTCGAGCATCGACGCGATCGTCGCCTCGGGGTGGAAGATGATGAGCGTGTACTGGGTGGAGATCCCGAGCGCCTCGGAGGTCTCGAGCGCCCGCTAATTCTGCTCGACCGTCTGGCGGCGCCCGATCGACGCGAGGCCGCAGGCGCTCGCCGACTCGATCCCCATGAAGAGCCGCAGGAGCCCCATGTCGCGAAGCCGCGCCAGCGTGGCGCGGTCGGCGTCCCGCGGGCTGCACTTGAGCACGAGCCCCACGTCGCCGACGGCGCGCGCCTTCAGCGCCGCGTCGATGGCGTCGATCCGCTCCCGGTTGTGCGCCTGGCTCGGCACCAGGAAGTTGTCGTCGTGGAAGACGAACTGCCGGACGCCGCGTCGATGGTAGAGCTCGGCCATCTCGTCGGCGACGTCCTCGGGTGAGCGCTGGCGGAAGCGTGGGCCGGTCACCAGCCGGTGCAGCGTCGTGATGCAGCAGTAGTCGCAGTCGCTGACGCACCCCCGGCTCCCCATGAGGTAGGCGGTCGGCACCCCGCAGAGGAGCCGCGCCGGGCCGCTGCGGTCGGGGCGCGGCAGCGAGTCGAGCTCCTCGCGGATCGGGCGCGGCGCGGAGAACACCACGCGGCCGCCACGCCGGTGGGCGACCCCGGCCACCTCTCCAGCGCGCCGGACCAGCTCGCCTCCAAGCCCCGCGAGCTCGGCCAGCGAGTCCTCGCCCTCGTGGAGGGCGATCGCGTCGAGCGCCGGGTGGTGCTCTAGGAGCTCGACGGCGGCGCAGGAGGCGTGGTGTCCCCCCGCGACGACGGGGCGGCCGGGCGCGTCCTGCTTCAGGGCCTCGGCGAGGGCGAGGAACTCGCCCGCGCGGACCTGGAAGCACATGGAGAGGCCGACCAGGTCGGCGCCCCGTGCCGCGTCGACGACCGACGGCGCGTCCTCCCGGCAGTTGAAGTGGGCGATCGCCGGCTCGTGCCCCGCCGCGCGCAGGGACGACGAGAGGTAGAGGAGCGAGAGGTTGGCTTCGAGGTCGGGACCGACGAGCAGGACGCGCATGAAGTCTCCGGTGCGGTGACCGCCGCGCACCCAGCCGTCGAGCTTGGCAGGTTCCGGGCGGGAGGCGAAGTGGGCGCCAGCCGGTCGAACGCGCGGCCGGCCGGATCGGTCTGTCGACGGAGCCGGTTCGTTGCATCGCCCGCGCGAGGCGGTAGAACCGTGGACATGGCCAACCCCATCCCGCCCATCCTCGTCGCGCGCTCGGCGACCGACGTCGAGCTCCTGCCGCGGCTCGCCAACCGGCACGGCCTCGTCGCGGGCGCCACCGGCACCGGGAAGACCGTCACGCTCCGCGTCCTCGCGGAGGGCTTCTCCCGGATCGGGGTGCCGGTCTTCATGGCCGACGTGAAGGGCGACCTCTCCGGCCTCGCGCGGCCGGGGGGGACCGATCCCCGCCTCCTGGCGCGCGCGAAGGAGCTGAAGCTCGAGCTCCCGCCCGAGCCCTTCCCCACGGTCTTCCTCGACGTGTGGGGGGAGCAGGGTCACCCGCTCCGGACGACGATCTCTGAGATGGGGCCGCTGCTGCTCGGCCGGATCCTCGGGCTCAACGACACGCAGGCGGGCGTCCTCCAGATCGCCTTCCGCGTCGCCGACGAGCAGGGGCTCCTGCTGCTGGACCTCAAGGATCTCCGCGCGATGCTGAAGCTCGTGTCGGAGCAGGCGGGCGAGCTGCGCGAGAAGTACGGGAACGTCAGCGCCACCAGCGTCGGCGCCATCCAGCGCGGGCTCCTCACGCTGGAGGAGCAGGGGGGCGATCGGCTCTTCGGCGAGCCCGCCTTCGAGCTGGCCGATCTCATGCGGACCGACACCAGCGGCCGCGGCGTCGTCACGGTGCTGGCCGCCGATCGGCTGATGCGCTCGCCCCGGCTCTACGGCGCGCTCCTGCTCTGGCTCCTCTCGGAGCTCTTCGAGGTGCTGCCGGAGGTGGGCGACCCGGAGAAGCCGAGGCTGGTCTTCTTCTTCGACGAGGCGCACCTCCTCTTCGACGAGGCGCCGGCGGAGCTGCGCGAGAAGATCGAGCAGGTCGTCCGGCTCATCCGCTCGAAGGGGGTCGGGGTCTACTTCGTCACGCAGAACCCGCTCGACCTGCCGGAGACGGTCCTCGGCCAGCTCGGCAACCGCGTGCAGCACGCGCTCCGCGCCTTCACGCCACGCGATCAGAAGGCGGTCAAGACGGCCGCCGAGACCTTCCGGCCCAACCCCGCCTTCGACGCCGCCGAGGTGATCACCCAGCTCGCAGTGGGGGAGGCGCTCGTCTCCACGCTCGACGCGAAGGGGACGCCGCAGCCGGTGGAGCGGGCCTTCATCGTCCCGCCGCGGAGCCAGCTCGCGCCCCTGTCGGCGGAGGAGCGGCGCCAGGCGATCCAGGGCTCGCCGATCGCCGGGAAGTACGAGAAGGCGATCGACCGCGAGTCGGCCTTCGAGCGGCTCTCGCAGCAGGCGGCCACGCTCCAGCCGCCGCAGGAGCCGACGCGGGAGCCTGCGCAGCGGGCGTCGCGTCCACCGCCTGGCAGCGCCGCGGACGTCATCGGAAAGATGGCGACCAGCGCCGTCCGCGCGGCGGGGACGCAGATCGGACGCGAGATCATCCGCGGCGTCCTCGGCTCGATCTTCGGCGGGAGGCGGCGGTGAGGAGGCTGGCGATCGCCTTGGTGGTCGCTGCGCCCGTCGCGGCGCGCGGCCTTGGGGGGCACGACAAGATCGGCTGCACCGGCTGCCACTCGATGCACGCGGCGAAGGGGGAGGAGCTCTATGCCGTCGCGCCCAACCAGAAGATGCTCAACCCCAAGACCCAGAGGCCGCACTCGCCGGTGACGCAGTTCTGCCTCGCCTGCCACGCCCCGACAGAGGAGGGCGGCAAGGGGCTCGGGTCGGTGGCGAACCACCTGGGACACCCGTTCTCCGCCGAGGCCGTCAACCCGCGGCTCGCGAAGGTCCCGGCGGAGCTGCTGCGGGACGGCCAGTTCGAGTGCGTCGCCTGCCACGATCCGCACCCGTCGAACCCCAACTACCGGTACCTGCGGGTCGCCTCCGGCAAGCAGGCGCCGGCCATGACGGTCTTCTGCGTCGTTTGCCACCCGGGCAAGGCCGGGCCGGCCAAGGCGCCGCCGTCGCTCTTCTCGAGCATGGACGAGACGGCGGCGCGAGCGGGCGCGAAGCCCGCCACAGGCCGGTAGGCCGCTCCCTCACTCCCTCGATGAGGGAGAGGGGGAGTGAGGACCGCTACTTGCCCCGGGGGCCGCTCCCCCCGCCCGGCTTCCGGCCGCCGCCGCCGGGGCGACCGCCGCCCGGACGCTGGCCCTTCCGGTCC
>JBAVTL010000474.1:0-12917 GCA_049696175.1 Anaeromyxobacteraceae bacterium | reverse complement strand
GGCGCGGGTCGGCGCAGGGACGGCGGCGATCGGCGGCGGCGCCCTCCCGAGGAGGACCTCGTCGCCGACGGCCTCACCGCGAGCCTCGCCGGGGAGGTAGACGCGCCAGAGCGTCCCGCGGTTGTCGCGGTGGAGCGGCTTCAGCAGCCTTCGCTCGACCAGGGAATCGAGGATCCGGTTGAGCCTGCGCTCGGTCAGCTGGAGCCGTCCCATCAGCTCCCTCTTCCCGGCGCGGCAGTAGTTCTTCCCCTCGCCCCAGGCCAGCCGGAGGAGTTGGAGGTAGGCCCCCTGCTCCTCGGCCTTGAGCAGCTCGCCGAGCCGGTCGAACGCGTCGAGCGGGAGCGCCGCGAAGGAGGCGCGGACGCGGACGGCGCCGAGCAGCTCTCCTCCGAACGGGAGCCGGCGGAGCTCACCGGGCGCGAGCGCCTCGGCGGGGATCGCGCCGGGATCGAGGCGGCTCGTCGAGAGCGCCGACGATCCCCGGATCCCCTGGTAGTACGCCAAGCTCCGCGCCACGCCGCCCTCCGACCCCGGGCGAACTTGCCCGCGATTGGAGCGTAACCGCGCGATATCGGCGGTCAATTAAATGGCGGGCGAGTGGCATCCCCTCTCCCCCACCGGGGGAGAGGGTCAGGGTGAGGGGGCGGCTAGATGAGGCCGCGGCTGCGGCGGAGAAGCTCGATCGTCTTCGAGTACTCGATGTCCCAGGCCGCCGTGCCTTCCTGAAGGTGCTTCAGGCGGGCGCGGGCCTCGCGATCGATGTCCTCGTCCACGTCGAGGTGGCGCTTGAAGATGCCGAAGATCTTCTTCCGGAGGATCTGGTCGTCCGAGAAGACCTCCTCGACGTTCCGGGAGATGAGCAGGAACTCGATCATCTGGCCGATCACGTACTCGATCCCCTCGTCACCCATCTTGAAGCCGCGGACGTCAGCCATCTCGCGCTTCACCTGGTTGAACCGGGAGTGATCGTAGCCGCGGCGATCTAGCGCCTCGCGGGTGGCGGCGTTCACGCGCTCCTCCGCCGCGAGGTACTCCTTCATGATCGCCTGCATGTCCATCTCGGCGTCGGCGATCCGGAGCGTCTCGATCTCGGCGTCCCCGTCCTGCATGAGGGCCTGGACCACCTCGCGTGCGATTGTCGGAATGACCTTGGGATAAAGCCGCATGCGGTGTCCGCCTCCAACCTACGGCCGCGCGGTCAACGCCGCTGCAGTAGCCGTGCGAGGACCGCGGAGCAAGAAAGTAAGGCCGTATAAACCCCGCCGCCCGAAGGAAGGCAAGGAAAAACGGCACAATGACGATGATTCCAGATCTGAAGCACCGCTGCGCGGCCCCTGCGGGCAGGGCCCCGTGAAGGTCGTAGGAGCCTCGCCGTACCCGACCGGCGCGGCCCCGGCGCCTCTTCAGCGCGGGTCGGCCGCTCCCGGCTCACGAGCCCGCGGCGGGGCGCTGGGCGTCAGGGCGATCGCGCCGACGATCCCGAAGAAGATCGCCGCCCTCCACGGGTTCGAGGTGATCGCACAGGTGCCGGTCCGGCACCCGATGAAGTGAGAATACAGCGCCCCGCCGATGGCGCCCGCGACGACGCCCACGAGCGTTCGCCAGTGGCGGCGCAGGAGCGCCGTCACGTCCGATGCTCCTTCACGTACTTCTGCGCCGCGAGCGCGGCGATGGTCCCGTCGGCGACCGCCGTGGTGATCTGGCGGAAGCGCTTCACCCGCAGGTCGCCGGCCGCGAAGAGGCCGGGGACCGTCGTCTCCATGGCCTCGGAGGTCTCGACGTAGCCCCCAGGGCCCAGCGTGACGTATCCCTTCAGCAGGTCGGTCCTCGGGGACATCCCGATGAACTCGAAGGCGCCCTCGGTCTTGAGCCGCTTGCGCTCCTTCGTCTTGAGATCCTCGACCTCCAGCTCCTGGAGCCCTCCATCGCCGTGGAAGGCCCGCGGCTCGTGGGAGAGGAGGATCCGTGCCCTGGGGTTCTCGCGCAGCTCGTGGACGCTCGCCGGCTCCGCCTGGAACTCGTCGAACTGATGGATGACGGTCACCGACTTCGCGAACTGCGTGAGGAAGAGCGCCTCCTCGACCGCGGAGTTGCCGCCGCCGATGACGTGGATGTCCTTCCCCTCGAAGTAGGGGCCGTCGCAGGTGGCGCACCAGGAGATGCCGCGCCCCTTGAACTTCGCCTCGCCCGGGAGCCCCAGCTCGCGCGGCTTCGCGCCGGTCGCGGCGATGACCACCGGGGCCTCCACCTCGTCCTCCTCGTCGAGGACCAGCTTCTTCAGCGGCCCGCCGAGATCGTGCGAGGTGATCTCGACGGCCTTGGCGATCTTCGCCCCGAAGCGCTGGGCCTGCGCGGCGAACGCCTGGGCGAGCTCCTTGCCGCTCACGTCCGCCGGGAAGCCGGGGTAGTTGGAGACCTTGTGCGTGGTCTTCACCTGCCCGCCCGGGACGCTCTCGTCCACGACGAGCGTCTTGAGCCGCGCGCGCGATGCGTAAATTGCGGCGGCGAGCCCCGCCGGGCCTGCTCCGATCACGATGACGTCGTAGCGCTCAGCCATGGCTCGCCCCCGCTCCCTATCCGACCAACGACTCGACCTGCGCCTTGAGCGCGGTCTTCTTGATCTCTTCGCCGCTCATCCGCTCGCCGGCCTCGGCGCCGCCCTTGAAGAAGACCAGCGTCGGGCTGCCGGTGACGCCGAGCTTCTCCGCGAGCGCGCGGTTCCCCTGCCTGAAGACCTTCAGGAACCGGGCCTTGCCGGCGAACTGCTCGGCGACCGACTCGAACTTCGGCGCGAGCGCCTCGCACGGCGGGCACTCGGTCGAGTAGAAGTCGAGCACGACCGGGAGGCTGCTCTTCAGCACATCCTCGTCATAACGGCTGCCGTCGATCTCCTGGACGTGGTCGCTCATGGCTTCCCCTCTAGTCAGTCGTGGCAGCCCGTGACGAGGCGCGAGGACTTCGCGCAGCACTGGGCGGTCTTCTCGGTGGAGCAGCAGCCCTTCGCGTTCTTGGTCAGCATCTTCATCTGGATCGTCTCCGTTGGTTGGACTGCGTGGACTACCTGCTTCACTTCGTTCCCTTGACGGTGAGGCTGCGGACCTGCACTCCGCCCTTGTCGTAGGGCTCGGTCCGCTCGAGGATCTCGACGTCGACGAAGCCCGCCGAGCGGATCGCCGCGACGTAGTCGGCCTCCGTGATGGCGCCGCCGTAGCACGCCGCCCACGCCGCCGGGTCGCCGCGGACCGCCTCGGGCAGCTCGGTCTCCGCGACGACGTCGGAGACGACGAAGCGTCCTCCGGCGCGGAGGATCCGGTGGATCTCCGCGTAGACCGCCGCCTTGTCGCGGGCGTGGTTGATGGTGCAGTTGGAGATGACGACGTCGGCGAAGGTGGCCGGCAGCTCGAGCGGCGCGAGGTCCGACCTCACGAACGCGACGTTGGCGAGGAACGGAGGCACGCTCCGGCGCGCCTTCTCGAGCATCTCCTCGGTGACGTCCACGCCCACCGCCCTGCCGGCAGCCCCCACCCGTCCGGCGGCGCGGATCACGTCCTGGCCGCGCCCGCAGCCGAGATCGACCAGCGTCTCGCCGGTGGCGACCGCCGCGTGGTCGAGCGCCCGCCCGCAGGAGAGCGACGTCGAGCAGCACGAGAGCGCCGCGTAGCGGGAGCTCACCGCGCTCTCGATCGCGCTGGCGTCTGGGATGGTGGCGAGCTCGCTCATTCCGGCGTTCCTCTTCTCCGTGGCCTCGGTGCCTGCGACCGTCTGAGCCACCCTCGGGCCGGAGGATTCGGCTGCTGTCAGACCGGCCTGCAACACTCATGTGCGTGAGGCGCTTCCTGACACTCGACCTGGAGACGGTCCCCGACGAGGAGCTCGTCGGCGCTGTGGCCGGCGCCCCCGGACGCCCCTATGCGGAGCAGCTCGGCCGGGTCGTGGCCGAACGCCGCGCCCGATCCGGCGGCCGCAGCGACTTCCTCCCGCTGCCCTACCACCGGCCGGTCGCGGCCTGTTCGCTCGAGGCGATCGAGGACGGCGGCGTCGTCTCCGTCAGCGACCTCTCGTCGTGGACCGACCGCTCCGGCCCAGGGGACGAGCGGAGCTTCCTGGAGCGGTTCTGGGAGCGCGCGGAGGGCGCCACGCTCGTCACCTTCCACGGGCGGGGCTTCGACCTGCCCGTGCTGGAGCTGCGCTCTCTCAAGCACGCGGTGCCCCTGGGGTCGATCTCCGCGCCGGGCCCGGCGATGCCGGCAGCCCACTTCGACGTCAAGGAGGCGCTCACGTCACGCGGGGCGGCGCAGGCGGCACCCCTCGACCTCTATGCCAAGCTGGTCGGGCTCCCGGGCAAGGAGGAGGTCGTCGGCGCCGACGTCCAGGGGCTCTACGCGGCCGGGGACCTCGACCGGATCGCCGCCTACTGCATGACCGACGTCGTGCAGACGTTCCTCCTCTTCCTCCGCTGCCGCCTGCTCGACGGCTCGCTCACTCCCGACGGCTACGCCGAGAGCGCCGCAGCCGCCCGCGCGCAGCTCCCAGCCCTCTTCGCGCGACGCCTCCGGGGCGGCGAGCGACGCTTCCTCGAGGGCTTCCTGGATCGCTGCGCCCCGTTCTTCGGCGACGCTGGCGCGGTCCGCCGCGTCGCGCTGTAGCGCGCGGGGCCCACCGCGCGCCTGGCTTCAACCGCGGCGCCCGCTCGTGTAGAAACCCTCCTCCGACGAACCGGGAGCCGAACTCGCCATGGACTGGAAGATCTTCGCCTCGACCTTCACCGCCATCTTCCTCGCCGAGATGGGGGACAAGACGCAGCTCGCCACGATGACGCTCGCTGCGGGCCACTCCCGCTGGACCATCTTCGCGGGCGCGGCCGCCGCCCTCGTGGCCGCGAGCGCCATCGGCGTGCTCGTCGGCGGCGGGATCGCCAAGGTGATCCCGCCGATCTGGATCCAGCGCGCGGCCGGCCTGATGTTCGTGGTGATGGGGGTCCTGTTCCTGTTCGGCAAGGGGGACTGAGCACACAACAGAAGAGCCGGGGCGCTCGCGCGCTCCCGGCTCCTTCGGTGCGTCGGCGTCCGCCAGCGGCTACTTGCGC
The DNA here is from genome assembly GCA_049696175.1 of Anaeromyxobacteraceae bacterium. Classification (GTDB taxonomy): domain Bacteria; phylum Myxococcota; class Myxococcia; order Myxococcales; family Anaeromyxobacteraceae; genus DATIVK01. The sequence continues at coordinate 7,831 of JBAVTL010000474.1, read as the reverse complement.
TTGCGCTTCACCGAGAGGGCGCGCTTCCGCTTCGCAGCGACGCGCTTCACCTTGCTGCGGTTCGAGTTCTTCTTCTTCGAGCGATTGCCCTTGATGGCGGCCATGTCGTTCCTCCTCCTCCGGGGTTCGAAAGCGGGCGCAGTCTAGCCGCGATGCGCCACAGGTCAACCCCTGCGGGTGCTGGCCCTCACTCCAGCCAGTCCTTCTCCTTCAGCTTCCTCGGCAGGTACTCCTCGGTGATGAAGCTGATGCCGCGGCGCGAGAGCGCCTCGAGCTCGAACTTCACGCCCGACTTCACCATCTCCTGGATCTCCCGCTGCCACTGCTTCGCCTGGAACCAGGGGTAGGCGAGCATCTGCTTCGCGCGGTTCACGTCCCCCTCGTCCATCTTGATGGCGACGTTCGACGGGAGCTTGTAGGTCAGCTTGTCGAACGAGGAGAGGCCGATGAAGCGGGCGGACGGGACGGCCATCCGCATCGACTCGTAGGCCAGGTTGATCGAGCCCTGCTTCATCACCGAGTAGATGTAGAAGCCCCAGGGGTCGTTGTCGACGAGGACGTAGACGGGCAGCTTCAGCTCGCTGTGGAGCCGCTGGACCAGCCGGCGGACGCCGCGCGGCGGCTGCCCTCCCCCCTGGAGGATGATGCACCGCTCACGCTTCCAGAACTTGTCCTCGTTGAAGCGGCTCCAGACGGCGTCCTTCTCGATCAGGAGCACGTACTTCGCCTCGTGCTTCCCGAACTCGATGACGTTCTCCTCCACGATGGAGGGGACGGCCCAGCCCCCCGAGCCCATCCGGCGCAGGTCGATGGTGTCGCCCGAGTCGCGGATGGTGATCGGGCCGACCATCGAGCCCTTCCGGGAGGCGAAGAGGTGCAGCTCCTCGCGGAGCGCGTCGAGGGCGACCTCCAGATCCTCGATGATCGGATCCGACTCGTCCTGCTCCTCGAAGGTGTTCTGCTTCGTCTCGCCGATGCTGTGCTTCGTCATGTAGTAGAGGTCGCGGATGCTGGTGGTCTTCCCGCTCTCCACCAGCTCCTTGCACGACTCGGACACGAGGAAGGTCTGCATGAACTTCTTCGCCATCGCGACGTTGAAGAAGAAGCGCTTCTGCTTCTGCTTCCCGAGCTGGACCAGCCCCTTCTTCTCGTCGAAGTGGACGTTCGAGAGGGCGCGGATCGGGATCTCGACGAAGGGGTTCTGCCCGCCCTTCACCGTCTTGAGGACCGCCTCGGCGACCCGCTCGATCTTCTGGACCGTCTTCTTGTCGACCACGTCGAGCCTCGGCATCGGCTACTCCCCTTCGTCCTCGCCCCGGCGCGGGCGCTTCGTCTTCGCGCCCTCGTCGAGGGCTCCGTCCTGCTCCTCGGGATCGCCCTCGGTCACCTTGTTGGCCACCTTGAGGAAGTCGCGCTTGATGCCGTCCCTGGACTTCCCGGTGATCTTGCCGATCGCGGCCGCGATCTCCTCGATGTAGAGCTCGAAGATGGAGCGGCGCTGCGCCTGGTAGTCGGCGTGCTTCGTCTTCCGGATGTGGGCGGCCAGCTTCCGCCCGCACTCCTGCGCGGCGAGCTGGATCTCCTTGGTGATCTCCGGGTAGTGGGCGACGGCCTCCTTCGCCTCGCTCGTGAACGGCACCCAGACCGAGGCGATGTGGACGAGCAGCGCCATCGGCCCGACCGGGAGCGCGCCCTTCGGCTGCGAGAGGAGGTAGTTGCGCCAGTCGGTCTTCACGACCGCCTCCGTCATGCCGCAGGCCCCCTTCTGGAAGAGGAGCGGCACGCGGTTGGCGAACCGGAAGAGCTCGACCGGCTTGTCGGCCGGCCAGCTGCCGCCGTACGCGAGCCCGACCTCCACCTGGAACGGGTTGCCGCGGTAGACCTTCGGCGGACGCGTGACGGTGGCGATGAAGTAGTTGTGCCCCTTGATCTTCTCGACGCCTTCTTCGGGGGGCGCATCGGGCACCTCTGGGGCGGCCTCCCTCGCCGCCTTCCCCTTCTTCGACGCCTTCTTCTTCGCCGCCGTGTCGAGATCGAGCTGCTCGTCCGCCTCCGGCCCCTCCGTCTCGACGACGCTGAGGAAGGAGATCAGCCCGCGCCTCATCAGCTCGTCGCCGATCGGCGACAGGCAGTTGACCGGCGGGTTCATGATCTTCGTCGCGCCGATCGCCCTGTGGAGCTTCTCCGCCAGGTCCCTGTCCTCGGCGAGGTCGCGCGGCCGGACGCGCCCCTTGAGGGCGGCGCGCTTCAGGATCTCGTCTGCGACGCTCCCCGACACGCGGGAGAAGGCGCTCTGCAGGAACCCCTTCACGTCGTGGCTCTTGGAGTCCCCCGCCATGATCATGAGCGCGCCCAGCTCGACGCCGTGCGGGTGCGGCTTGATCTCGACCGCCTCCTTGGGGAGCTCCTCGGTCGCGCGCGGGAAGGTGAGCGGCGCTGCGCGCGGGCGGAGGTAGTGGAGCGTGCAGTGGGGGTTGGCGAGCGCGGTGTGCTCCGCGTAGCGGTTCACGTAGCGCTGGCCGGTCCGCCAGTCGGCCACGATCTCCAGCTCGACGCGCGTGCCGTGCTCCTGGTGCCACACGTCCAGCTGCTCGTCGCGGGTGACGACCGGCTCGTTCTTGCGGGTGTCGATCTGGATCTCGAAGTGGTGGGCTGGCTTCCCCTTGCCGGTCCTCGAGGTGACGCGGATCGGTTGGCCGGTGGTGAGCTGGCCGTACATCGCGGCGGCGCTGATGCCGATCCCCTGCTGGCCACGCGACTGCTTGAGCCGGTGGAACTTGGAGCCGTAGAGGAGCTTGCCGAAGATCTTGGGCGCCTGGGCCTTCATGACGCCGGGGCCGTTGTCCTCGACCACGACGACGAAGCGCCCCTCCCCCTTCGTCGGCTCACCCTCCCCCTTGGCGTCCAGCGCCAGGTCGCGGACCTCGACGGTGATCTCCGGGAGGATGCCGGCCTCCTCGCAGGCGTCGAGCGAGTTGTCGACGGCCTCCTTGATGGTCGTGAGGAGCGCCTTGGAGGGGTTGTCGAAGCCGAGCAGGTGCCGGTTCTTGGTGAAGAACTCGGAGATGGAGATGTCGCGCTGCTTGGTCGCCATCTGCTCGGCCGTCGAGCGACGCCGCTCAACCTTCTCGGGCGGCGCCTCGACCTCCGGCGCCGGGATCAGCACCGGCTGCGATCGGGGCGCTGGCGCCTTCGTCGCGGCTCGCGACGGCCTGGCGGGCGGCGCCGCGGCGCGCGCCTCCTTCCGGGCTGGCGGAAGCGCGACCAGCTCCAGCTGCGCCCCTCCCCGGCCGGCGGCCTTCGCCCCGCCCTTTCCCCTCGACCCGCCCTTCGAGACCACGACCTTCCTCGCCGCCATCACGCCCATCCCCTTGCGATATCGCCTGCTTGCGTTTAGCACGGCGGGGGATCCGGCGGAAGAAAGCCGCCGTTCGGATTGACCAACGCCCCCGAGTGGTTACAGGTAGACCATGCCATTCGAGACCCCCTCCGTACCTCGTGGGATGCAGCCCGTCCGCTCCGGCTCGTCCGGCTCCGGCCGCGGCTACCTCAAGACCACCATGCTCATGGCCTTCCTGGTGGCGCTCCTCGCCATCGGTGGCCAGATGTACGGCGGCACGGGCGGGATGTTGCTCTTCGGTGGCATCGGCCTCGTCTTCAACTTCGCGTCCTACTGGTTCTCCGACAAGATCGCCCTGATGGCCCACCGGGCCCAGCCGGTGACCCGCCAGCAGCTCCCCGAGCTCTACGAGATCGTGGAGCGGCTGACCCGCAGGGCGGGGATGCCGATGCCGCGCCTGTTCGTCATCCCGTCGCCGACGCCGAACGCGTTCGCGACGGGGCGCAACCCGGAGCACGCGGCCGTGGCGGTCACCGAGGGGATCCTCGGCATCCTCGACCGCCGCCAGCTCGAGGGGGTCATCGCGCACGAGCTCACCCACGTCCGGAACCGCGACATCCTCATCTCCACCATCGCCGCCTCCGTCGCCGGGCTCGTCTCGGCCCTGGGCCACGCAATCCAGTGGGGCGCGTGGCTCGGGATGGGGCGCAGCTCGGACGACGACCGCGGCGGGAGCGCCATCGGGGCGCTCGCCTGGGCGCTCCTCGCGCCGATCATCGCGATGATCGTCCAGCTCGCCGTCTCCCGCGCGCGCGAGTACGGCGCCGACGCCGGCGGCGCGGAGCTGGTGGGCGACCCGATGCCGCTCGCCGACGCGCTCCTGACGCTGGAGCGCGGCAACCAGGTCCGCCCCTACGACTTCGCCGGCCCCGCGACGGCCCACATGTTCATCGTCAACCCGTTCCGCGGCCTCGGCGGCGCGATGATGTCCCTCTTCTCCACCCACCCTCCGACCGAGGAGCGGGTGCGCCGGCTCCGCGAGATGCGCGGGGGCGTGCGGATCACGTAGGGCGTTGCATCACGACATCACCCGCCTTATGCTTTGATGCATGAGGACGACGCTCACGCTCGATGACGACGTCGTGGCCGCGCTGGAGCGCTTTCGCAGGAGCTCGAAGCTCGGGCTGAAGGACGCGGTCAACGAGGTGATGCGGCGCGGGCTGGCCCGGGTCGCGCAGCAGAAGGCCGCACCCCGCCCGCCGCACCGGACACCGGAGGCGGCGCTAGGCCGCTGCCTCGTCTCCAGCATCGACGACGTCGCAGAGGTGCTGGCCGTCGCCGAGGGCGAGACGTTCAGGTGATCATCGTCGACGCGAACCTGCTCGTCTACGCGCACGTGTCGTCGCTCGCCCAGCACGCGCGCGCCCGCGCGTGGCTCGACGACCGGCTGTCGGGATCCGCGCCGGTCGGGCTCCCCTGGGAGAGCGCCCTCGCCTTCGTCCGGCTGGTCTCCAACCCGCGCGTCTTCGAGCGGCCGCTGACGGTGGCGGAGGGCTGGGCACAGGTCGAGGACTGGCTCTCGTGCCCCCCGGTCTGGATCCCATGCCCCACCGAGCGCCACGCAGAGTTGCTCGGGGGGCTGCTCCGCGCGCCGGGGCTGCGCGCGAACCACGTCCCGGACGCCCACCTCGCGGCGCTGGCCGTGGAGCACGGCCTCACGGTGTGCTCGACCGACGGGGACTTCGCCCGCTTCGCCGGCGTCCGCTGGCAGAATCCGATCGCCTGACGATGCTCGGGATCGAGACCGTCGCCGTCCTCGGCGCCGGCCGCGACGCGGTCCGGGCGGCGCTCCTCTGCTCGCTCGCGGGGCTCGACGTCCGCCTCTCCGCCGAGGAGGCCGGCGCGCTCGACGGCGCCTTCAAGGCGCTGCGCCACGACGTCGAGCAGGCGCTCTCGGGGGGGCTCATCGGGCGCGAGGAGCGGCAGCGGATCCTCGACGGGATCCTCTTCACCCCCGACCTGGACGAGGCGGTGGCCGGGGCGGATCTCGTCTACGCCGCGGACGCGGCCGACGCCACGAGCGCGCTCCAGCTGCTCCAGCGGCTCGCCCGCTCCTGCCGCGCCACCGCGCTCCTCGCCACGTCGGCCGATCCTTCGGCGATCGCCGGGAGCGTGCTGCAGCCCGGACGCGTCGTCGCGCTCGCGCTGGAGGACGACGACCTCCCGCTGCCGCGCCTGGCGCTGCGGGCGGGGAGCACGACCACGACCCACGCCCGCGCGCGCGGTGAGCAGTTCGTCGAGCGGGTCAACCGGGCGGGCGGGAAGCACCGGTAGGTCACTGCCCCCTCACCCTGCCCTCTCCCCCGGTGGGGGAGAGGGGAGAGGCTCCGTCACTCCTCGCGGTAGACCGCGACGGAGCCGTCGCTCTCCCAGACCTCGACCTTCGAGATCCGGACGCGGCCTCCCTCGCGCTCGGCCACCAGCCGGTTCACCTCGACGTAGAAGTGCTGGGCGATGTTCTCGGCGGTCGTGTTGAGCTGGTCGAAGGGCGGGATCTCGTTGATCACCTGGTGATCGAACTTGCTGCCGATCTCGCCGACGAGCTTCTGGAGGTCGGCGAAGTCGAGGACCATGCCGATCTTGTTCAGCCCGGAGGCGCGCGCGTGGACGCGGACGCGCCAGTTGTGACCGTGGAGCCGCTCGCACTTCCCGCCGTGGAAGCGGATCTGGTGGGCGGCGCTGAAGAGGAAGTCGCGGGAGATCTCGAAGACGGGTGAGGCCATGCGCGGCGCAACATAGCAGCCGCGCCGTCCGTGCGCACCCCTCCACGGCTTTCACGTTGCGGGAGCGACCCTTTCGAACGTAAACCGGCTCTAACGGCGGCTACCGCCGTGGACCGCCAAGGAGGGCCCGCATGCCCGCGAAGCGCCGAACCGCCGCCCCGAAGAAGCCGACGACCTCCCGCAAGCCTCCGGCGAAGCGCCCCGCCGCCGCCCGCCCCGGCAAGAAGGCGCCGCACGGCGCGAAGCGCGACCGGCACGGCAACCCGACCGACTTCGACGCCTACCTCGCGCGGCTCGACGACCCGGGGCGCGCGAAGTGGCAGCTTCCGGAGCGCGTCGTCGCGGCGCTTCGCCTGAAGAAGGGCGGGGTCGCGGCGGAGATCGGCTCGGGCACGGGGCAGTTCACCATCCGGATGGCGAAGAAGGTCGGCGAGGACGGGCGCGTCTACGCCATCGACGTGGAGCCCCGCATGCTCGAGCTCCTCGCCGAGCGGGCGGCCGCAGCGAAGGCCTGGGGGATCGTGGGACTGCTCGCGCCGGACGGTGGCGGGCTGCCCCCCGAGCCGGTCGACGTGGTCCTCATGGTCAACGTCTTCCACCACGTCCACGAGCGCGCCGACTACCTCCGCGCCCTCGGGACCCGCCTCGCGCGCGGCGGCAGGATCGCCATCGTGGACTTCCACGAACGCGAGCTGCCGATCGGCCCGCCGCCCGACCACAAGCTCGCGAAGGCCGACGCGATCGCGGCGGTCGAGGCCGCCGGCCTGCGCGTGGTGCGCGAGGAGAAGTTCCTGCCGTACCAGTACTTCCTGATCGTCGGGGCGTGAGGGGGAGCGAAGCGCCCCCTCCCCCTTCCCTTCACGTCAGGCCTGATCGATCAGGAACGCCCGCCGGATCAGCATCCTCTTGCCGGTCATCTGGATGAAGCCGCGGCGCGTGAACTCGGAGATCGCGCGAGACACCGTCTCCCGGCTCGTCCCGACCATCGCGGCGATCTCCGACTGCGTGGGGCGGTCCCGGATGATCACGCCGTCCTCGGCCTCGATGCCGTCGGCCCGCGCGAGCTCGCGCAGCTTCCCGGCCACCCGCCCCCAGACGTCGAGCAGGGCGAGGTTCCCGATGACGCGATCGGCCTGACGCAGGCGCCGGGAGATCTCCTGGAGCACCCTCAGCGCGGTGCGCGGCTGGGCCTCGACGTGGGCGCGGAACGCGGCGCGAGAGAGCACGAAGAGGGTCGCGCGCTCCTGCGCGACCACGGTCGCCGAGCGCGGCTCGTCGTCGAGCAGGCTCATCTCGCCGAAGAAGTCGCCGGGCGCCTTGAACATCGAGAGGATGATCTCCCGCCCCTGCTTGCCGAAGAGGACCACCTTCACCTTGCCCTGGACGAGGACGAAGAGGGCGTCGCCCCGGTCGTCCTGACCGACGATGACGGCGCCGGCCGGGTACTCCCGCAGCTCGCCGAGCCGCTCCAGGTCGCCCGCCGAGCCGGGGTCGAGGTGGCTGAAGATGGGGACGTTCCGGATCAGCTCGCGCATGCGGGCGCGGCTCGTCGCGGCCGATTCGCTCATGGTTCGCGAACTGTATGGGCCGGATCGCGACCGGTCAAGGACGGCGCGGCTTCCCGGCGCCAGGGCCGAGCAGCGCCCGCGCCGCCCCCGCCGGATCCTCGCCGACGAGCCACGCGCGGATCGCGGCGACGCCCACGGCG
>JBAVTL010000473.1:0-1553 GCA_049696175.1 Anaeromyxobacteraceae bacterium | reverse complement strand
GCCCCCGGCGCTGTCGGCGCCGAAGAAGAGATCGAGCGTCGACTTGAAGTCCTTCTCGGTGGTGACCAGGTAGACGATCTTGGAGCGCGGGAAGACGTTGTCCACCATGCGCGAGCTGCGCACGCGCTCCGGGTCCGTGGACATCACCACCACCCCCGCCTTGGAGTCCTCGAGAGGGATCCAGTGGTTCGCCTCGGCGTAGTCGCGCTTGATGTTCTTCAGCAGGTCCGGCGGCTTGATGCGGTCGGACTTGTGGGGCTCGTAGGGCACGCCGAAGAACTTGGCGAGCGCGGCGCCGATGGCCGGAAGCTTCACCTGGAATTCCTCGATGAGGATGTCCTCGACGTTCCTGTTCTTGCGCCGCGCGGCCTTGGTGGCGAGCTCCAGCTCGCCGGCGGCGATGATGTTGTCGATCACCAGGTACTCGAACTTCGACTGGATCGAGCCCGGCATCTGCTGGCGCACCTTGAAGGCGATGGCCAGCGTCTTGGCGAGCTCCACCACGCCCTCGTCGTGCAGCGACGAGAACGGCTGCCCGGCGAGGTTGTTGATGAGCTGGATCACGCCCATCAGCTCGGTGCCGGACTCGCCGCCCAGGATCGGCGCGATCAGCATCTGCTTGGAGCGGTAGCCGGTGCGCTGGTCCACGGCCTTCAGGAACGTGAGGTTGGGCGAGTACTGCTTGAGCTCGCTGTCGTCGTACACGTCGCGGATGTTCATGTGGCGGCGGTTCAACGCGCAGTAGCCCGCGAGCGACGACTCCGAGATCGGCAGCTTGATGTCCTTGAACGAGTTCAGGCCCGTCTTCACCTTGGAGACGATCGAGCCGCCGTCCTCGCTGGTGATGTACACCGTCATGCGGTCGGCCTCGAAGAGCTGGCAGATGTCGCGCGAGACGTCGAGGATGATCTCGTCGATGTTGCTCGTGGAGTGGATGCGGTTGGTGACGGCCTGGATCTTCTTGGAGAAGGCCAGCTTCACGCTCATGTCGGCGACGTTTGCCGTCGACTGCACCTTGGATTCGAGGACTGCGCTCATGGTTGCACCTGCGTCGGTTGATCCTGCTACAGGGAGAATTCCTGGTTGTTCTCTAGCATGCGGGGTCGCCACCGGCCGGTCGCCTGGCCGATCTCCTTCATGGTGAGCGCGCCCTCCCCGGGCTTGAGGTGCGTGATGAACACCTCCGGGCGCACCTGCATCTTGTCCAGCTCGTCGGCGAGCATCTGCGGGCACAGGTGCTTGGAGGCCACGGCGATGTCGCGCTCCTTGTTGGAGAACGCGGTCTCGATGATCAGGTACTTCAGGTCGGGCGTGGCGTTCACGACGCGCCACAGCGCATCGTTCACCGTGGTGTCGCCGGTGAAGATCAGGCTGCCGCGGCCGCCATGCAGCGCGTAGCCCACGGCGGGCACCGTGTGGTTGGCCGGGATCGCGGTCACGCGCCTGCCGGACAGCTCCACCGTCTCTCCCACGCGGATCTCGCGATACACCATGAACGGCGCGTCTCCATCGGGGATCTGGCTGAAGTCGGGCCAGATCTTCCAGTTGAAAAG
>JBAVTL010000472.1:0-5058 GCA_049696175.1 Anaeromyxobacteraceae bacterium | reverse complement strand
CCGCCTCGCCCTTGGCGATCAGCTCGTCGCAGCGGGCCGCCATGTGGCCGCTCCCCGCCTTGAGGAACCAGCCGCGCGCCTCCGCGGGGTAACCCGCCTCCATGTACGCGAGCCCGAGATAGCCCATCGCCTTGCGGTGCTCGGGGCTCAGATCGACCGCGATCTCGAGCTGCTTGATCGCCTCGGGGTAGCGGCGGGCCTTGAGGCACGAGAGGCCGTAGTTGACGCGCGCCGCGGGCTCCACGGGGTTGTCGTCCACCACGCGGTGCCAGACGTCGGCCGCTTCGTCGAACCGGTTCAGCTTGTGGTACGCCTGCCCGAGCAGCCCGAGCACCTTGGCGTCCTTGGCCCGGAGCTCGCGCGCGCGCTCGAGTGACGTGCGCGCGCCCTCGGCGTCGCCGCGCCCCAGCAGGTCGGAGCCGCGCCGGAGGTGGAAGAGGAACTCCTCGTCGAGCCCTTCGACCTCGTCCTCACCGCCAGCGCGGGTCACCGGCTCACCGCCCCGCCTTGTAGGCGCGGTAGAGAGCGACGACCTTGCGGACGTACTCGCGCGTCTCCGGGATGTTGGGGACGGCCCCGCCGGCGCGACGGACCGCGTCGGGGCCGGCGTTGTAGGCGGCGAGCATGCGGACCATGTCCCCGCCGTACTGGTTGGCCAGCACGCGTAGGTAGCGCGTGCCGCCGTGGATGTTCTGCTCCGGGTCGAAGACGTCGGCGACGTACATGTCCCGTGCCGTCCCCGGCATGAGCTGCATCAGCCCGGCGGCGCCCTTCTCGGAGACGGCGCGCGGATCGAAGTTGGACTCGACGGCGATGACCGCGAGGACCAGCGCCTCGGGGAGGTTGTTCGTCGCCGCGGCGTCGCGGACCGCCCCGACCCAGGCCGACTGCGACGACGCGGTCGAGATCGGCCGGGGGCGGACCGCCGCCGCGGGCCGGTAGACGCCGGCCACGTCGTTGGCCCGGGTCACCCTGCGGAAGCGCCCGTCGCTCGGAGCGTTCGAGAAGTGGAGCACGCCGTCCGCGTCGACGTACGAGTAGAGGTCGCCCGCCTGCGCGAGCAGGGGAACGGCAACCAGCAGCGCGGCTGCGAGCCGGAGCGTCGACCACCGGGACATCTTCAGGGAAAGCTAACAGGCGCGGCGGGTTGACGACAACTTTCCTTCCCCCCGTGTGCTACATGAATGGCCATGTCTGCGCTCAAGCCTCGCGAGAAGGTCGACTTCCTCGTCCTTGGCGGCGGTGCCGCCGGCCTCTCATTCGCCCTCCATGCCGCGGAGCACGGCTCCGTCCTCGTCCTGACGAAGAGGCAGCGGTTCGAGGGTTCGACCCACTACGCTCAGGGGGGAGTCGCCGCCGTCCTCGGACCGGATGACGACTTCGAGCTCCACATCCAGGACACGCTGGTGGCCGGCGCCGGGCTCTGCAAGCGCGAGGCGGTCGATGTGACCGTCCGCGAAGGGCCCGACCGGATCCGCTGGTTGCAGTCGCTCGGGATCGAGCTCGATCGGGAGTCACTCGAAGAGGGGGGTGAGCGGCTTCACCTCACCCGCGAGGGTGGTCACTCCCGGCGCAGGGTCGCGCACGCGAAGGACACCTCGGGGCGTGAGGTGGAGCGGACGCTGCTCGCCGCCGCCGAGGCGAAGGGGATCCGCATCGTCGAGGACGTCGTCGCCATCGACCTGATCACGACGGGCAAGCTTGGCCAGGCAGGCCCCAACGCGGCGGTCGGCGCCTACGTGCTGGACCGTGCGACGGGCGACATCTCGACGGTCGAGGCGGGCATCACCGTCCTCGCGACCGGTGGCGGCGGCAAGGTCTACCTCTTCACGTCGAACCCGGACGTCGCGACGGGCGACGGCGTGGCGATGGCCTACCGGGCCGGCGCCGCCATCGCCAACATGGAGTTCTTCCAGTTCCACCCGACCTGCCTCTTCCACCCGCAGGCGAAGAGCTTCCTGATCTCGGAGGCGCTCCGGGGCGAGGGGGGCATCCTGCGAAACGCTGCGGGCGAGCCCTTCATGGCCCGCTACGACCCGCGCAAGGAGCTCGCGCCGCGCGACATCGTGGCCCGCTCCATCGACGCGGAGACCAAGCGCCGCGGGGACGACTGCGCCTTCCTCGACATGAGCCACCTGCCGAAGGCGTTCCTGCTCGAGCACTTCCCGAACATCTACGCCACGTGCAAGGAGTTCGGGATCGACATGGCGGTCCAGCCCATCCCCGTCGTTCCGGCGGCCCACTACATGTGCGGCGGCGTGCTGGTGGACCTCGACGGGCGCACCTCCATCCCGCGGCTCTACTCGGCCGGCGAGACCTCCTGCACCGGCCTGCACGGCGCCAACCGGCTCGCGTCCAACTCGCTCCTCGAGGCGCTGGTCTTCGGACGGCGCGCGGCGCTGCACGCGGTCGCGCAGCTGGGCTCGATCCCCAGGGGCTCCAACTCGATCCCCGACTGGAACGTGGGCGACGCGCTCGACCCGGAGGAGGGCGTCGTCGTCGCGCACAACTGGGACGAGGTCCGCCGCCTGATGTGGAACTACGTGGGCATCGTCCGGACCGAGAAGCGGCTGGAGCGGGCCCGCACGCGCGTCCGGATGCTGCGCGCCGAGATCCGCGACTACTACTGGCAGTACAAGCTGTCGCCGGATCTGGTCGAGCTGCGCAACCTCGCCGACATGGCCATGCTGATCGTCGAGTGCGCGCTCCGCCGCAAGGAGTCGCGCGGCCTCCACTTCCTGCTCGACCACCCCAAGCCCGACGAGAAGTGGATCAAGGACACCGTGGTCTCGCGCGGAGACGTCGAGTAGCGACGCCAAAGCCCTCCCCTCTCCCTCACTGAGGGAGAGGGTCAGGGTGAGGGAGACCGCGCGCCTGCCTACTCCACCTTGCGCGGCGCAGGCGTAGGCTTCGCGCCCGGCGTATAGGCGAGCCGCATCTCGCCGAGCGCGCTCGCGAGGCGGAGGAAGCCGGGGAGCGGCGTCGCGCCGTCCGACTGGAGCGGGAAGCGCAGCCGGTAGGCCGTGTCGAAGGGGCCGCCCATGGGGAAGAGCGCGTCGAAGGTGGCGTTGCGGCCGATCGACTCGGCCCGCGCCGCGAGCGCCTCGCCGCCGCCCACGTCGAACTCGAGGCGCCAGATGCTCGACGTCGCGTCCAGGTCGTTCCACTTCTGGTCGGCGGTGTAGAGGAAGACGACGAAGTCGTCCCACTTCCCCGCCTCCGCGCGCTCCTCGGCCAGCTTCGCCTCCAGCTCGGCCTGGGTCCACGAGAGCCACTGCGCGAGCCGGCGGGTGCGCTCCTCCCGCACCTCCAGCGTCAGCCGAACGGTCCAGATGGAGGCGCGGTGCTCGAACCCGTCGTAGAGATCGGTGAAGCGGGTGGAGCGGTCTCGCGCTTCCGGCCAGGCGCCCGAGTCGATCTCCGGGTCGGGCGCGTGGGAGAGCGTGCCGCAGCCGGCGAGGACGGCGGCGAGCGCGATCGAGACCGTTCGCGCGGTCATGCGATGAAGTCCTTGCGCTCGAAGAGCGCCTGCAGCGGCACGCCCTGCGCCTCGATCGCCTCCCGGCCACCCTCGGCGCGATCGACCAGCGCGAGGCACGCCACCGGGACGAGCTGCTCCGCGCGGCAGCGCTCGATCGCCTTGAGCGCGCTGCCGCCCGTGGTGACGACGTCCTCCAGCACGACGACGCGGCTGCCGTCGGGGATCGTCTTGCGCCCCTCGATCCACTGGCCGGTGCCGTGCCCCTTCGGCTCCTTGCGAACGATGAACGCGTCCACCGTACCGGGGGGATACGTCCCCCCCGGACCCCCCGCTCCATCCGGGCCAGCCTCCGCCGGCTGTCCCTGCGTTCGCATGCGCTCGTATTCCAAGAAGGAGGTCAAGGCGATTGCGCTCGCGATGGGGTCGGCGCCGAGCGTCAGGCCGCCCACGCCGCGGACCAGCGGACGGAGCTGCTTCACCCGATCGAAGAGGAGGCGGCCCACGAGGACGTGCCCCTCCGCGGTGAGCGCCGTCCGCTTGCAGTCGATGTAGAAGTCGCTCTCTCGGCCGGAGGCGAGGATCACCTTGCGCCGCTCGAACGAGAGCGTCCGCAGGATCTCCAGGAGACGGCTCCGATCGGCTTCCAGGCTCATTTCGATCACTCCTCGTCGATCTTCAGGTGTGGCAGGAGGGCGGCCACGTAGCGCGCCTGCTCGACGATCGCGCGGCGCCCAGCGGCTGGCAAGTGCTCCCAGGCCTCGAAGGCGAGCGCGAGGTCGGCGTTCACGTCGTACATGCTCGACGCGAGCCCCTCCGCGAGCTCCTCCGGCGTGACCTCCACCGTCCCCTCGTCCTCGACCGCCGCGCCCGCGGGCGGCGGCGCGCCGCCGAGCCAGGAGAGGAAGGCGTCCCGCTGCTCCGCGGTGACTGGCGCGAGGACGCGCGCCTCGTCGATCAGCTCGTCGGCCCAGGCCGCGTTGCGGACCTCGGCGAGCCGCGTCCGGAGCACGTCGAGCTCGGCGCCGTCGAGCGGCGCGTGGAGCAGGGCCTCGCAGAGCGCGATGGCCCACGCGTCCTCGTCGGTCAGCTCGGGGTGGACTCGCGCCAGGACCCGGTCGCGCAGCAGGCAGCGGAGCGCCTCGACGCGCCGGAAGCCCGCCACGAGCTGGTAGCGGGGCCCCTCGGCGCTCCCGCCCGGGAGCGGGCGGAGCTCGACCGGGACCAGCTGGCCGAGCCGCCCCAGCGATGCGGCGAGCGCCGAGACCTCACCCTCGTCCCGAAGGCGGAAGGTGGCGTCCTCGGCGATCGCGTCGAGCGGGACATACTCCACGGCGCCCGTCGGTTGACGGGGCGCCGTGGTGCGAGGCTCGAGCTCCACGACCCGAGGCCGTGAAGCGCTACTTGCGCTTCACGACCACCTTCTTCTTGACCGCGCCCATCGCGACCGGCGCTGGAGGCGCGGGCGGCCGGGGAGGCGCAACCATGACCTTCTCTTCGACCTTCTTCGGCTCGGGCTTCGGCGCGGGGCGCGCCGCTGGAGCCGGCGCAGGCCGGGAGAACGTGGGGCGCGGCGCGGC
>JBAVTL010000471.1:0-3760 GCA_049696175.1 Anaeromyxobacteraceae bacterium | reverse complement strand
GGCGGGCGGCGTGGCGGGGGCTGCCGGCGGCAGCGGCGCCCTGACGACCTCGCGCTGCGAGATCGGCGCGATCCGCTGGAGGAACAGGAACCCCGGGATCGCCGCGACGGTGGCGACGACGAAGAGCGGCACGTAGCCGAAGCCCTGCGCGACGAAGCCGGCGATCGGCCCGGAGATGGTGCGCCCCAGGCCGAAGAGGCTGGAGAGCAGGGCGAACTGGGTCGCGCTGAAGCGCTTCTCGCAGAGCCGCAGGATGAACGCGGCCTGCGCGGCGGTCGCCATCCCCTGGAACGCGTACTCGCCGGCGGTGGCGACGTAGACGGCCGCGCGGGTGGCGGAGGTGACCGAGTACCCGCCGCAGGCGGCGACGTCGAGCGTCCCCGGGTGCGTGGCGGCGGCGGCGGCGTAGAGGAGGTTCCCGCTCGCCTGCAGGACCCCGAAGATCCAGAGCGCGCGCCCGAGCCCCATCCGCGTCATCACCGCGGCGCCGGCGCCGGCGCCGAAGATGGTCGCGGCGGTCCCGATCGTCTTCTGGATGAGGCCGATCTCCTTGTTGGTGAAGCAGAGATCCTTCACCAGCGCGTTGACCATCGACCCGCCGATGTTGTCCCCGAACTTGTAGAAGACGAGGAAGAGCCCCGCGAGGATCGCGTTCTCGCGCGTGAAGTAGGAGGCGAGCGGCTCCCAGACGGCGGCGCCGAGCGAGCGCGGGGGAGGCGCAGGCTTCGCCGGGCGCTCCCCCGCGAGCGCCACGCCGATGAAGAGGAGGTAGACGACGGCGAGCCCCGCGAAGACCGCCGGCCACGGGATGAAGTCGGAGAGGAAGACGGCCAGCGCCCCCGAGACCAGCATGCCGATCCGGTACCAGAGGATCCGCAGGCCGCTCGCCGGCCCTTGCTCGTCCAGCTCCAGGATCTCGACGGCGTAGGCGTCGAGCGCGATGTCCTGGGTGGCGGAGAGGACGACGAAGACGAAGACGATGCCGATGATGGGCCAGACCGCGCCCGAGGAGAGGACCTCGCGGCCGCTCGCCGGATCGCGGACGAGGGAGAGCGCCGCGAAGGTGGCGAGCGCGCCGAGCGCCGCGGCGAGCGCGAGCTGCGTCCCGATCACCCAGCTGCGGCGCCGATCCGGCCAGCGCCAGGCGAACCGATCCACGAGCGGCGACCAGAGGAACTTCAGGCTCCACGGCAGCGAGACGAGCTGGGCCACGCCGATCGTCCGGA
The DNA here is from genome assembly GCA_049696175.1 of Anaeromyxobacteraceae bacterium. Classification (GTDB taxonomy): domain Bacteria; phylum Myxococcota; class Myxococcia; order Myxococcales; family Anaeromyxobacteraceae; genus DATIVK01. The sequence continues at coordinate 2,534 of JBAVTL010000471.1, read as the reverse complement.
GATCCACGCCGGCACCGCGCAGGAAGATCTGGAGCGTGTTGAGGTAGAAGCCGAGCGGCATCCCCGACGAGATGGAGAGCAGCCCCAGGATCTGGACGCGCTTCGACTTGAGGGCGTTGGCCAAGGTGGGGGGAGGGTAGACGGCGCGCGGGGCGCCGTCGAGTCCGCGTCGCAGACGCAGCGTCACCCCGCCGGTTTCACGGCCTTCGCGAACTCCTCGGCGGGGAGCGCGTTCAGCACCTCCCCCTTCGTCACCCAGCCGCGCCGGGCGGTGACCACCGCCCACCTCAGTTGCGAGAGCGCCTCGATCCGGTGGGCGTCGGTCGTCAGGACGAACGGGATGTTCCGCTCGCGCGCTCGGCGCAGCCAGCGCGGCTCCATGTCGAGCCGGCGCGGGTCGCCGTTCACCTCGATCGCGCCGCGTGAGCCGGCGAGCGCGTCGAGCACCTCCTCCATGCGCACCGCGTAGGCGTCCCGCTCGCCGAGCAGCCGGCCAGACGGGTGGCCCCATATCTTGAAGATCGGGAGCGCCATGGCGCGGACGAGCCGGCGGGTCATCTCGTCCTCCGGCATCCTCATCCGCGAGTGGACGGAGGCGATCACGACGTCGAGCCGCTCGACGATGGCGTCCGGCCAGTCGAGCGCGCCGTCCTCGAGGATGTCGGCCTCGGTCCCCTTGAGCAGCCGGATCCCCACGCGCCCCTGCACCTCGTCGATCTCGTCCCACTGCCGCCGGATCCGGCCGGCGTCGAGGCCGCCGGCGTAGGCGGCCGAGCCGGAGTGGTCGGTGATCGTCAGGTACGCGAAGCCGGCCGCCTCGGCTGCGCGCGCCAGCTCCTCCACGCCCGCGTGGCCGTCGGACCAGGTGGTGTGGCAGTGGACCATCCCGCGCAGGTCCTCGAGCCGGACGAGGTCGGTGGGGAGCGTCCCGTCCCGCGCCGCCTCGAGCTCGCCCTCGTCCTCGCGGAGCTCCGGCGGGATCGGGGCGAGCCCGAGCGCCCGGTAGAGCTCCGCCTCGGAGCGGATCAGGACCTTCGCGCCGCGGGCGGGCGGTCCCTCCTCGCCGGCCGCCTCGCCGCCGCCACGCGGCAGCTCGAAGAGCCCCCACTCCGAGAGCGTCAGCCCCCGGTCGCGGGCGATGCCACGTAGCTTCACGTGGTGTGCCTTGGAGCCGGTGAGGTGGTGGAGCAGCGTCGCGAAGTCGGTGGGGGGGACGATCCGGAGGTCGACCTGGAGCCCATTGGCGAGCCGCACGGACGTCTTCGTCTCCCCGTGCCCGAGGGTCTCGGCGATCCCGGGCAGCGCGAGGAAGTGGGCGGAGACTGCGCCGGGCTCCTGCGACGCGACGACGACGTCGAGGTCGCCGACGGTCTCGCGCCCCCTGCGGGCGCTCCCGGCCAGCTCGCACTGGATCGTCGCCGGAGAGGATCGGAGGTGCGCGACGATCCGCTCGGCGATCGCGGACGCCTCGGAGAGGAGGAAGCGCCGCGGCTGCGCGCGCCGGCGCCGGATGGCGTCGAGGAGCTTCTGCTCGGTCTTCTCGCCGAAGCCCTTCAGGTCCCTCACCTTGGAGGCGGCGCAGGCGGCCTCGAGGTCGGCGATCGACTTGACCCCCAGCGCCGCCTGGAGCGCCGCGAGCCGCTTCGGCCCCAGGTCGGGCAAGGCGAGCAGCTCGAGGAGGCTCGGCGGGTGGGCGGCGCGCAGCCGGTCGAGGAGGGGGTGGTGCCCGGTGCGGTGCAGCTCGGCGATCTTCTCGGCGAGCGCCTTGCCGACGCCCGGGAGCTCCTCCAGCCGCCCCTCGGAGACGACGGTGGCCAGCTCCTCGTGGAGCGCCTCCAGCGCGCGAGCCCCGTTCTCGTAGGCGCGCACCTTGAACGGGTTCTCGCCGTCCAGCTCCAGCAGCGCGCCGATCTCACGCAGCGCGGCCGCGATCTCGGTCTTCCCCGGCATCGGTGGTTATTATTACGCCTCGCCCGGCGCGGCGTCCGCGCCGGGGCGCGGCGAGCCCCGCCCGGGCAGGAGTGACGATGTCGCACGAGGATCACAGGCGCGAGGGTCCGGCGAGGGTCCGGCTCTTCGTCATCACCGCGTCGGACACCCGCGGCGAGGCCGAGGACGGGAGCGGGGCCTTCCTGCGCGGCGCCGCAGCCGCGGCCGGGCACGAGGTCGCCGGCTACCGGATCGTGAAGGACGACCCCGCGGCGCTGCGCGCAGCGGTCGACGAGGCGGTGCGGCTCGGGGCCGAGGTGATCGTCGTGAACGGCGGGACCGGGATCGCTGAGCGGGACCGGACCTACGAGGCGGTCGCCGGGATCATAGAGAAGCGGCTCGACGGCTTCGGGGAGCTCTTCCGGATGCTCTCGTTCCAGGAGATCGGGAGCGCGGCCATGCTCTCGCGCGCGGTCGCGGGTGCCTTCGGCGGGCGCGCCATCTTCTCGGTCCCCGGCTCGGAGGCGGCGGTCCGGCTCGCGTGGGAGCGGCTGATCGCGCCGGAGCTGGGGCACGTCCTGCGCGAGCTCCGCAAGGACGGGGGG
>JBAVTL010000470.1:0-1934 GCA_049696175.1 Anaeromyxobacteraceae bacterium | reverse complement strand
GGTAGCGGAGCGCGCCCTCGGCTCCGCCGCCGCATCGGACCGCGGACTTCGGCGGCAATTCGGTCCGTCATCGCCGTCGGCACCGGAGCTCGACCCCGTCGCCGGTACGGAGCCACAGCGGGGTCCGAACGTGCGGTGCCGCAACACCGATCCCCAGCCTCCGGGCCGCGCGGAGCGGACGACGCCGCGCTGCCCCGCGGACGGCCCGCGGCGACGTCACTCACCCGCGAACGAACCTGGGCTTCTTCCTGGGGCGGCCGGGCGGCGGGCCGAGCGCCACGTACATCCTGGCGAACTCGACGTCGGCGGACTCGAGCGCGGGGTAGTCATCGAGGAGTTCCTTCACCGACTCGCCCTTGCGGGCCCGCTCGCCGACGAACCGCACGGAGATGCGCGTCCCGTCGAAGACCGGCTCGCCGCCGAGCACCTCGGGACGGGAGACGACCCGTTCGCGGCCTCGCAGGAAGGTCCCGACCCGCTCCTCGACGCGCTTCACCAGATCGTCGGTCGGCAGGACCACGGGGACGTCGCCGTCGAGCACGAGCCGGTGCGGCTCGCGGCGCCAGCGACCGGCTCTCTCCTTGTCGGCTGCGAGGAGGTCGAAGAGTTCCTTCCTCAGCGACTTGTCGAGCCCTACCGGCAGCTCGTTCACGAGGAAGAAGTAGACGACGTCCCGCGCGCTGAACCGGCGGTGCAGTCCCGAGCGCGACGCTCGGACGACGTGGGCCGCCAGCTCGTGGCGGATCGCCTTCTCCGAGGCACCGGAGAGGACGGACGTCTCCTTGAGGGTGAGGTCGGCGATGAGGCTGTCGGAAACCATGACCACGCTCCGGTCATGTTTATACGGGGCTCGGACATTGCCCGCAAGGCGCGTGGCTCCGTCGAGGCCCCCGCGCACGCCGAATCCCAGATACACCGAAGGCCCCCCGGTTTCCCGGGAGGCCTTCGAGTGAGCGCGGAAGGAATCGAACCTTCAACCTATGGATTAAGAGTCCATTGCTCTGCCAGTTGAGCTACGCGCCCAGATCTACTTGGGATGGCTGAGGGGCGCCGTAATTACAGCGACCCTCCCTACTTGTCAACGACGACCGAGTCCTTCTTGAGCGCCGTACTTTTGCGCCCGGAGGGACTCGAACCCCCGACCTGCGGCTTCGAAGGCCGACGCTCTATCCAGCTGAGCTACGGGCGCCAACTACTTCAACAAAACATGGGGTGAGCGAAGGGGTTCGAACCCTTAACCCCCGGATCCACAGTCCAGTGCTCTACCAGTTGAGCTACGCCCACCATAAGACTTACAGACCAACTTGCGCGCCCGGAGGGAGTCGAACCCCCGACCCGCGGCTTAGAAGGCCGCTGCTCTATCCAACTGAGCTACGGGCGCGAACCTTCTGAATACCCGACATCGGCGTCCCTACCCAACGGGCGGCTGCCATCCCATCATTTCAAAGAATCGGGGCGGCCGGATTCGGACCGGCGACCTCCTGCGCCCAAGGCAGGCGCGCTACCAGGCTGCGCTACGCCCCGGAACTCCACCGCCGTGGGCCAACCCGCCCCGAAGGAACGCCCGTCTTTATTCTCTCGCCCGGGGTTCGTCAAGCGCCGCGAGCCTCGCGACGTACGGAATCAGGGAACGAAAGGCTGCGCCGCGATGCGAGATGGCGTCCTTCGCCTCCGGCGGGAGCTCCGCCATGGAGAGCGGCACGCCCGCGACACCCCCCGGAGGCGAAGGCGGCTGGGCGTCCGGGATGAAGAGCGGGTCGTAACCGAAGCCCCCGGTCCCGCGCCGCGTGAGCCCGATCCGGCCGCGGCAGACGCCCCGCACCACCGCGAGGACGCCCCCGGCCGGGGCAGCGAGCACCAGGGCGGCGCGGTACTCGGCGCGGCGCTCGTCGTCGGACCGGTCAGCGAGCCGCTCGAGGAGCAGGTCGTTGTTC
>JBAVTL010000469.1:0-4089 GCA_049696175.1 Anaeromyxobacteraceae bacterium | reverse complement strand
GCGGGCCGGGCGGCCGGGCCCACTCGCGTCGCGGGCGGCCTCCAGCTTCTCGGTAAATCGCTTCGAGACCGTGACGTGGAGCCTGCGCAGGTCGGCCGTCAGGGGCTCGGCGCTGCTGCGCGGGGCGGCGGCGCGCGGGGAAACCAACGGGAGGGTATCTTGGAGTTCATCCGTTGAACCGCTCGCCGAGCCCTGCCGAGAGGACGGCGCGGCCAGCGCGCCCCCGTCGGCAGGGAGAGGCGCGAACGTGGGGAGTGCAGGAGCCTGGGCGGCGACCACCACGGCCCGAGCCGGCGCCGCCGCCGGCAGCGCGGTCACCACGTTCCTGTGCGGCGCCGCCTCCGTCGGGGCGAGCTCCGCCGACACCTCCTTCGCCAGGCTCGAGTACCCCAGCGCGAGCCACAGGCGCTTCCGGTCAAAGTCGGCGAGGGTGAGCAGAAACTCGGCCATCGCCCCCTGCTCGCGGCGAAGGAGGGAGGCGAGGCGGTCGGCGAGGTCGCGTGCGGTGCCCATGCCGAAACTCTCTCACGCGAATCCGCACCCTCCGTAAACGCACGCACTTCACGTATGAGCGGCATTCTGCGCAGGGGGCTTCTGCCTCCGCACGGGCGCCTTTCGCGCTGTGTGAAGCACGACGTGCGCGGACTGGAACACCCTTTCGCAGGCACCCCGCGTGAGAAGCCGGATTCGCTCCGGAAGGTGTCAAGCGTTTGCTGTGTTATCGGACAGTGAATACCCAAGAGGGACGGATGCGTCCTCGGCAAACGCCGGTGCGCTCACGAGCGCCCCGCCGGCACCGCCGCGTCGATCGCGATCGCTGGAAGCGCCGCCGCCGCGCGAACGCGACCACCTCCTCTGACGACTCAGAGGCGTCACGCCACCCGCGCGCGCTCCGCGTCGCTCCCCCTGATGAGCCGCTTCTGACTCGGACACGTTCGGCCGCGGGGAGACGCACCGCGCGACGGCTCCCTGCCGCGCCGCGCGAACCCTCCGTTGCATCGCTCGAATTCCGGCGATGCGATGAATGGTCAGCTCATCGAGGGGGAGGGCTAAGGTGAGGGAGCAGGAGAACGCTACGTCGCGAGCTGCCGATGTGTGGCTTGGGCTGCTGGAGGACGGTGCGACGCTCGACCTCGTCGAGAATCGCGAGGGCTATGAACTCGGTGGCCGCGAGGGCTTCCTGGGTCGTGAAGCGGCGAGTATCCGTCCGGCGAACCCCACCGGCGGGCCGCCTCCGCGCATGCGAAGCTTCGGCGAGGACGAGTGTCAGGGCGCGTCGCTGGATGAGCGCGCGGCAGCCCAGTTGGGAGGGAGAAGCTCGTCGAGGCGCTTGTTCGGCCAGCCCGCTGCGATCTTCTTGAACACGTCGGTGAGGTACGCGAGCGGGTCGATGCCGGCGAGCGTGCAGGTGCCGATCACGGTGTAGGCGATGGCGGCGCGCTCGCCGCCCTGATCGGACCCCGCGAACAGGTAGTTCTTCCGCCCAACGGCCACCTGGCGCAGCGCCCTCTCGGAGGCCGTGTTGTCGAGCGGCAGCCGACCGTCCTCGAGGAAGCGCTGGAGCGACGTCCACCGGTTGATGGCGTAGTAGCAGGCCTTGGCGAGCGGGCTCTTCGGCGGCTCGTCGTTGTAGGTGTCGGCGATCCACTTGCCGAGCACGGTGAGGATCGGAGGCGCGTGCTGCTTCCTCCGGCCAAGGCGGGCCTCGTGGTCGTCCCCGGCCTCGGTCGCGGCACGCTCGATGGCGTAGAGCTTCCCGATGAGGTCCACCGCGATCGCCGCCCGAAGATCGCCGGCCTCGAGCGTCTCCACGAAGCCTCGGCGGGCATGTGCCCAGCACGAAACCTCGACGGCGGTCGCGCCGTCGCGCTCGAAGAGGGCGTCGTAGCCCTTGTACCCGTCCACCTGGAGCCAGCCCCTGCGGTCGGCAAGGAAGCTCTGCGGCCCCTCGCCCTTCCAGTCGGGCGTGTAGACGAACGACGACCACGTGCCGTCGCCCAGGTACACCCAGAGATGCCCGCGCTTGATGCCGTTCGGGTGGTCGGAGTCCAGGACCTTGATGCCGGTGTCGTCGCTCTGCAGGAGGTGCGCGGCGAGGGACCGTCGCCAGATGGCACGCGCGATGGGCTCGAGCCCATCCGTTGCGGCGGCAACCCAGTCACCCAGGGTGGACGGCTTCAGGTCCACCCCGCTCCGCGCGTAGATCCCCGAGAGCCGGTGGAGGGGCAGGTGGTCCTTGTACTTCGACACCAGCACGTGGGCGACGAGCCCCGGGCCCGGCAGCCCCTTGTCGATGACCTTCGGCGGCACCGGCGCCACGACCACGCCGTCGCCGCAGGTGCGACAGGCGCACTTCGCCCGCGCGTCCACGATCACCTTGAAGCTCGCCGGGACGAACTCCAGCGTCTCGCTCCGCTCGTAGTCGATGCACTTCTTCGTCCCGCCGCAGGTTGCGCAGACGAGCTCCTTCGGCGAGGGCTGGTGGACAACCTCCTCCCGCGGCAGGTGCGCCGGCAGCGGCTTGCGCCCGTGGCCCGAGCGCGGGCGCAGCTTCGGCGGCCGGATCGGGTCCTCGGGGCGCGGCTCGGTGGCCGCGAGGACCGCCTCCATCGCCGCATCGATCTCCTTCGCCTCGGCCTGGACCTTCGCCACGAAGAGCGCGAGTTGGTCGGAGTCGACCTTCTCCGACCGCCGGCCGAACTGGTGCTTCCTGAGCTTCATCACCTGAAGCTCCAGCTCGGTGTTCCGGTCGCGCAGCTGGGTCAGGAGCGACTCGACCATCGCCAGCGCGTCGTCCACCTTGCCGGACGCGAGCACCGTCCGAAGGTGCTCGGTGACGCCTTTGATGTCGGCCGCGTCGGTCACGGCCCCCTTTGATCACACCGGCGATCCGGAGGCAATGGGCGAGGCGCTGCCTCCGGGGGAATGCGCTCGAGGTGCCCACCGCGGACGCCTTCGCGCTCCCCGCAGGTCGATCCCCTCTAGCATCAACGTCAGTTCCGGCCCCTCCAGAAGCACGTGGCCAGCACCCGCGTCGGGCTCCCGCGGGCTCCGGAAGACGCCGCGCTCGAGCCGCTTGTAGACCAGCAGCCAGCCGTTCCGGTCCCACAGCAGCAGCTTCGCCCGGTCGCCCCGCCGGTTCAGGAAGACGAAGACGTGGCCGCATAGGGGGTCCTCCCCGATCACCTCCCGCGTCGCCGCCGCCAGCCCGTCGAAGCTCTTCCTCAGGTCCACCGGCCGAGCGCACAGGTAGATCCGGACCGTGGACGGCAGCGTCAGCACGCCGGCTCCGCAACCACCGCCAAGAGCCGGCGCAGCGCCTCGGCGTCGAACCCGGGCCACACCCGGATCCGGACGTCGCCGATCGCGACCTCCATCGCGGCGTCCCCGACCGGCGCCGGGCTCGGCGCGAAGCGGGCTACGTCCACCGGGATGAATTCGATCTTCCCCGCCGGCTCGGGCACGGCAGCGCGCCGCCGCCACCAGGCCAGCCGCCGCCCCTTGATCCCCGTCGCCCGGGCGAAGGCCTCCATCGAAAGCCCGCTCGCCTCGAAAGCAGCGACAGCGGCGCGCCCTTCCGCCTCACCCCAGTACCGATTCGCCGAGAGCTCGCGCAGCCGCTCCCTGTCCGCACCGCCGACCTTCTCCGCTTTGCTCTTCGCCACTGTCACCTCCGTGGCGGAGCCTGCCCCGATGCCGTCAGGCTCGATAGATGGGGTTCACCGGACGGTTACAGCGGCGAAGACCGTCGCGAGCTTCAGGAAGACCTGCTTCAGAGGGCAGGCGCGCACGCAACTCGCCGCTCACCTCGTCGCCGCCGCCTACAACCTGCCCTGCCCCGCCTCGCCAAGCTGATTCCCGAGTAGCCGTGGTCGCCCCCTCACCCTGCCCTCTCCCCCGGTGGGGGAGAGGGGATGATCATCATGGTGAAGCCGCTCGCGGCGTGCGTTCTTCAAGAGCCTGCTAGTGCCGTGGAACTGAGATAGCTGGCAGAACGCCGGCAGCTGTGATCTCGTCCGTGCATGGCAGCCATTGGTCGTCCGAAAGCACTGCTCGTCCTGAGCGACAACGAGCGAGAAGTTCTCGAGC
>JBAVTL010000468.1:0-2650 GCA_049696175.1 Anaeromyxobacteraceae bacterium | reverse complement strand
GACATGGCGCGCGCGTGGTCCGGCGTGATGGCGAGCGCCCGCCTCGCCGCCCTGCGCGCCTCCTCCGCGCGCTGTCCCCTGGGGAGGACGGGGTCGTACAGGCTGGCGAACGCGAGCATCGCGAGGTACTCGGGCTCCTTCGGGTTGCGCTCGGTGGCGTCGCGGAACGCGGTGACCGCGTCGGCGAAGCGGCGGGCTCGCAGCGCCTTCTCGCCCCGCTTCAGCGCGATCTCGGCGTCGAGGTCGATGCCGGGCCGGCGCGCGCCCGAGAGCTCGAACTGGAGGAGTAGGAAGGACAGGTAGCCGCGCCGCTTCTCCTCGTCCATGAGCACCCGGTAGGCCGCGTTGACCTTGGCCTGGATGGCGGTCAGCAGGTCCTCGAGATCTCCGACCTCGTACTCGGCGAAGCCGTCCGGGTGGAAGCGGCTCGCGACCTCCGTGTAGGCCCGCTCGACGTCGCCCGTCGTAGCGGAGATGTCGAGGCCGAGCGCGTGCAGGTGCGTCCCGGGCACGATCTGGAGCGCCGCCTGGCGGATCGCCTCGGCGCGATCGGGAGGGAGCGGCTTCTTGCTGCGCGAGGCTGCCGGGCCGCGGCGGGCGCCATCGGCGGGGGCCTCGTGGAAGGCGACCGCGCCGATCATGGAGAGGAACCAGAGGAGCCCCAGCGCCTCCTTGAGCTCGCTGTTCCGCGCCTCCAGGTAGGCGCTGGTGGTCTCGCTACCGTCCAGCGCCAGCGCGAGGCGGAGGTCGGCGCTCCCGAGCGCGCAGGCGGGGAGGAGCTGCTGGAAGTCACCGGTCCGGAGCGGGTACGCCGCGGAGACCTGCTTGAGCGCGTCGGAGAAGTGCTTCACCGGCAGGTGGCGCCGGGCCCCCTCCAGGATCGCCTGGAGCGGGAGGATCCCCGCCGGCTGCACCTGGCCGGCGAACTCGTCCCCGTCGTGGAAGCGCCAGCGCCCTCTCTTCATGCCCGTCGCCCGGATGGCCATCGCCTTCACGTGCTCGCGCAGCGCGGCCGTGAGGGGCTCCCCCGGATCGAGGACGCCGGCGGCGATCAGCGCCGCGCCGGGCGAGAGGCCGCTCGCCTGGGCCTCCAGCGCCACCTGGTGCGCGGCGACGTCCATCCTCCCTGACTCGAAGAGGCGGCGCAGGAGCGAGTCGGCCGGGTCGTCCGAGTCGAAGGCCACCGGCACGCCGCGCAGGAAGAAGAAGCGCTCCTCCGCTCCGCCGTCGGCGAGGACGAGGACCCCATCCGACATCGCCCGCCAGATCTGGTGGAGCAGGCGCGGGACGACGCCGGCCTTCACCTCCCCGTGGGCGCTCGGCGCGCGCGAGAGGACGAGCGGCACGCCGCGGAGCCGGGGGCGCTGCGCGCCCTGCGAGGCCAGCAGGCGGAGCTTCTCGACGAGCTCCCTGCGCGTGGGGTCGGCGACGTACGCGTTGGCCTGGATCGGCCGGCAGGCCTCGGCGCCGCGCGCCCTCCCGAGGTGCTCCCTATCGGCCACCACCAGCAGGACCCGGGGATCGGCCTCGCGCAGCCGCGCGGCGAGCTCGGTAGCGCGCGGCTCGTCGGAGGCGAGGATCACGATCTCCGGGCGTCTCGCCGCGTAGGTCTCCCACGCCGCGTCTGCCGCCGTTGGGATCGTCTCGAACCCAGCCTCCGAGACCGTCCGGCAGAGGTACTCGCTCGTTGGCGTGTGGGTCTCGACGATCAAGACGCGAAGCACGGCGCGCATTCTACTTCCGGGCGGGCGGTTGTCACCGTCCGCCCCCGCGCCGGAAGCGGCGTCGGGCAGTGGCGCTATGATGCCGTGCACATGGCCCGCACACGCCCCTCGCCGCCGCTCACCGGAGACCTCTTCGCCCGCTCGCCACCGCGGCCGATGAGCGTCGGGGAGCTGACCCGGGCGCTCAAGGCGGCGATCGAGCCGAAGTTCCGCGACGTCTGGGTGTCGGGGGAGGTGGGGAACCTCAGGCGCCAGGCGAGCGGCCACGTCTACTTCACGCTCAAGGACGACGAGGCGGTCATCCCCTGCGCCCTCTGGGCCTCGCAGGCGCGCCGGGTCCGCTTCGACCTCACCGAGGGGCTCGAGGTCGTCGCCAGGGGGTTCGTCGAGATCTACCCGCCGCACGGCAAGTACCAGCTCATCGTCCAGGAGGTCGAGCCGCGCGGGGCCGGCGCGCAGGCGCTGCTCCTCGCGCAGATCAAGGCGCGGCTCGAGCAGGACGGCCTGCTCGACCCCTCCCGGAAGCGGGCGCTGCCCTTCCTGCCGAGGCGGATCGGCGTGGCCACCAGCCCCACCGGCGCCGCGCTCCGCGACTTCCTCCGGGTCGTGCGCGCGCGCTTCGCCAACGCCCGGGTGCTGATAGCGCCGTGCCGCGTCCAGGGTGATGGGGCGGCGGCCACCATCATCTCCGCCGTGCGGGCGCTCGCGACGCGCGGCGTGGACGTCATCGTCGTCACGCGCGGCGGCGGTTCGTCCGAGGACCTGGGAGAGTTCAACGACGAGCGGCTCGCGCGCGCGCTGGCCGCCTGCCCGGTCCCGGTGGTGTCGGCGATCGGACACGAGGTGGACGTGACGGTCTGCGACCTCGTCGCCGACGTCCGCGCCGCGACGCCTACCCACGCCGCGCAGCTCGTGGTCCCCGAGAA
>JBAVTL010000467.1:0-27573 GCA_049696175.1 Anaeromyxobacteraceae bacterium | reverse complement strand
GCTCCCGGACTCCGGGGGCGCCACGCCCGCGGCGACCGTGACGCGCCGCATCGAGCTGCTGCGCTACCTCGCCGCCGAGGACGGCGCCCGCTTCGCGCGCTGGCTGGAGGGGGCGCCCAGCGATCCGTGCGTGGCAGGGCCAATCGCGGACGCCGTCCGCCGGCTGGTGAACGAGAAGGTCGTGCGCGCCGAGGCGACCGCGGCCGGGCCCGCGTGGCAGGTGATCCCGGACCGGCGCCCGCTCGTCGACTTCCACCGGAACGCGATCGTACATCGCTACGTGGCGCTCGCGATCGTCGCCGCGGCCGTGCGCTCGCGGCGCGCCCCGGAGGACGCCTGGGGCGCCTTTCAGCGTGCCAGCTGGATCTCCCGACTGCTCAAGCTCGAGTTCACGTACCAGCCGGGCACGAGCGCCGAGGAGGCATTCCAGGCGCTCGTGGCGCTCCTCGATCGGCTGGGCGCGGTGGCGCGGGCCTCCGGGACACTGGTGCCCGGCGCAGCGCCCGAGCTCCTCGACTTCCTCGCCGCGCAGCTGCGGCCGTTCCTCGAGGGGTACCGGCTGACGTTCGAGACGGCGCTTCACCTCCTCGACCCCGCGACCCTTCGACGGCCCCTCACCCGCCGCCGGCTCGTGGCCGCGAGCCTCGAGCGCGGACGGCTGGAGCTCGCGAGCGGCCGGATGAGATCGAACGAGGCGGTCTCCAAGGCGACGACGGAAAACGCCGCGGAGTGGCTGATACTCGGGCACTTCTTGCGCGAAGGCGCCGACGGGGAGCTCTTCGCGCCAGACGGGGCGCAGACTTTGCGCGCCGTCGTCGACCGGATTAATCCGCTTCTTGCGCCCTGAATTCGGGCGCTTCCCGGTTTTTCGCGCTTCCAACCCGTTGGGCGCTTCGCTAGTGTTGCGCGCCTATCAGGGGTAGCTCAGGAGCCACCGGGGCTCCACTCCCGCTTCCCACCGCGAGCAGGACGACTTCTTTAGCTTTCAGGAGGCTGAACCAATGTCGGACCGTATCCTTCACAAGGGACTCAAGGCCAAGGTGATGTCGGCCGCTGACGCCGCCGCGCTCATCCCGAACGGCGCCGTTATCGGAATGTCGGGCTTCACCGGCGCAGGGTACCCGAAGGCCGTTCCCGTGGAGCTCGCCAAGCGCGCGCTCGACGAGAAGCTCAAGGGCAAGTCGCTCCGCTTCGACGTCCTCACCGGCGCCTCCACGGGCCCGGAGCAGGACACGATGATGGCGATCACCGAGGCCTCGCGGTTCCGCTTCCCCTACCAGGGCGACGCGGCGTGCCGCGAGAAGATCAACGCCGGCCTCATCGAGTACCAGGACATGCACCTCAGCCACGCCGGGACGCTCGTCCGGTACGGCTTCTACGGCAAGGTCGCATTCGCGGTCATCGAGGTCACGCGGATCAACGAGGACGGGACGCTCCTCTGCTCCTCGTCCTGCGGCGCGAACAACGTCTACCTGGACAAGGCCGAGAAGATCATCCTCGAGGTCAACGAGTGGCAGGATGAGCGGATGGAGGGGATGCACGACATCCTCTCGGTCGCCTCCGAGCACGGCAAGCGCGTCGCGATCCCGATCAACGCGACCGGCGACCGCCCCGGCTCCAAGTTCCAGTCGATCGACGTCAGCAAGGTCGTCGCGGTCGTCAAGACCAACTGCGCGGACCGCAACTCGGCGTTCAAGGCGCCCGAGGCCATCCACAAGGCGATCGCGGGCCACATCATCGACTTCCTCTCCGCCGAGGTGAAGGCGGGCCGCCTCCCGCACACCCTCACGCCGCTGCAGTCGGGCGTCGGCAACATCGCGAACGCCGTGCTCGTCGGCCTGAACGAGGGGCCGTTCGAGAAGATGACCTCGTACACCGAGGTGATCCAGGACGGCATGCTCGACATGCTCGACTCCGGCAAGCTCACGGTCGCCTCCGCGACCGCGTTCTCGGTCTCGCCGGCCGGGCAGGAGCGCTTCCTCAAGAACATCGAGCGGTACCGTAAGCAGATCATCCTGCGTCCGCAGGAGATCTCCAACAACCCCGAGGTCATCCGCCGCCTCGGCTGCATCGCGATGAACGGGTTCGTCGAGGCCGACATCTACGGCCACGTCAACTCGACCCACATCGCCGGCAAGGGGATCGAGAACGGCATCGGCGGGTCGGGTGACTTCGCCCGCAACTCCGCCTACACGATCTTCATGTCCCCGGCGACCGCCAAGGACGGGAAGATCTCGGCGATCGTCCCGTTCGCGTCGCACATCGACCACACGGAGCACGACGTCTCGGCGATCGTGACCGAGTTCGGCCTCGCCGACCTCCGCGGGAAGAGCCCGAAGGAGAAGGCGAAGGAAGTCATCGAGAAGTGCGCCGCCCCCGAGTACCGCCCGGTCCTCTGGGATTACTACAAGAAGGCGATGGCGAACCCGTCGGCGGGCCGTCACTCGCCGCACCAGTTCGACAAGGCGTTCTCGTTCCACACGAACTACCTGCAGACCGGCAGCATGATGCCGAAGAAGTAGCCGTCCTTCTTCGCTCGAAGCACCCGGCGGTCGCCCTCACGGGCGGCCGCCTTTTTTTTCGCGCGCACGCTACTCTCGCGCAATGCCGAACGTCGATCTCGAGCAGGCGATGAACGTCGCGCGCGCCGCCGTCCAGGCCGCGAGCGCGGCCAGCCTCCGCCACTTCCGGACGGGCGTGCGCGTCGAGGTGAAGCCCGACCGGACCCCCGTCACCGCCGCCGACCGCGAGTCCGAAGCGGCCATCTTCGAGGTCATCCGGGGCTCCTTCCCGGACCACGCGCTCCTCGGCGAGGAGACCGGCGAGCACGCGGGGATCGCGGGCGCGCGCTGGATCGTCGACCCGCTGGACGGCACCAAGGGCTTCACGCGCGGCCGGACGTTCTGGGGGGCGCTCGTCGGCTTCGAGCTCGACGGCCGGATCGCGGCCGGGGCGATGGCCCTCCCGGGCGAGGAGGAGATCTACTGGGCCGCGCGCGGTCACGGCGCCTGGCTCTCGCGCGGCGGCGGGGCGCCGGTGCGGCTGCAGGTCTCCGCGATCCAGGACTGGGCGGACGCGACCCTCTCGCTCGGCGAGCCACACGTCCTCCTCCGCCCCCCGCTCCTGGACCGGGTCGCGAAGCTCGCCCTCGAGTCTCAGAACGCGCGCTGCTACGGCGACCTGGCCGGCTGCGCCCTCGTGCTGAAGGGGCAGGCGGAGGCCTGGGTCGAGGCCGGCGTGAAGATCTGGGACCTCTCACCGCTCCAGATCCTCACCGAGGAGGCGGGCGGCCGCTTCACCGACTTCGACGGCGTGCCGACCGTGGCCTCCGGCGCGTGCGTCGCGTCGAACGGCCGCGTACACGACCGGGTCCTCGCGGCGCTGAAGGCGTAGCGCCGCGCTACCCGCCGATCATGGCGAAGCTCGCGGTGGCGCCGGGATCGCCATCCCGCAGGCGGTGCGACGGCGGCTTCGCCACGACCGCGCCGGAGATCGCCCGCGTGAGCGCCTCGCGCGCCAGGTCCGAGTGCAGGTGACGTCGGAGCGGGATCTCCGCGTCGCCGAAGAGGCACAGGCGCAGGTTGCCCGCGGCGGAGACGCGCACGCGGTTGCAGGTGTCGCAGAAGCCCTCGGCGTAGGGCGCGATGATGCCAACCCTGCCGGCGTGATCGCTGTGGCCCCAGGTCACCGCGGGCCCGTCGGCGACGCCGTCCGGGAGCGCCTCCCACCCCCTCGCCTCGAGCGCGCGCGCGATCCACGCCGCGTCGAGGTGTCGCGCGCGGAAGAACGCGCCGTTCCCGGCGGTCCTCATGAGCTCAATGAAGCGGACCGTCAGCGGCGCCCGGCGCGTCCAGGCCAGGAACCGCTCCAGCTCCACGTCGTCGAACCCGCGCAAGAGGACCGCGTTCACCTTGACCGACGGGATTCCCGCGGCGAGCGCCGCCTCGACCCCCGCGACGACGCTCGACAGCAGCGGACGCCCGGTGATGGCCTCGAAGCGCGCAGGGGCGAGGCTGTCGACGCTCACGTTGACGGCGGCGAGCCCAGCCTCCCGCAGTTCACCGGCGACGCGAGCCAGGCGGTAGCCGTTCGTGGTGAGCGCGACGCGCAGGCCGGGGATCTCCGCCACCGCACGGACGATCTCGCCCACGTCCTCGCGGAGCGTGGGCTCGCCGCCAGTGAGCCTGACCTTCTCCACCCCGAGCGCCGCGAACGCGGTCACGAGACGACGGATCTCGACGACCGAGAGGGGCGACGGCATTGGGCCCGGCGGGCGCCCGTCAGGCAGACAGTACGCGCAGCGGAAGTTGCACGCCTCGGTCACCGAGAGCCGCAGGTATCGCAGCCGCCGGCCGATGCCGTCTACGAGGGCGCCCGCGGACGGGCCCGCCACTCGCCCCACTGCGGCGACGCGCATCGCGCCCTCAGATCCGGTTCATCTTCCGGGCGGCCTCGGTGAGCTCTGCGCGGAAGTCGGGGTGGGCGATGGCGATCAGGTTCAGCGCGCGCTGACGGGCGGTGTTGCCGCGCAGCTTGGCGACGCCGAACTCCGTCACCACGTGATCCACGTCGTTCTTGCTGGTGGTCACGGCGGCCCCCGGGGTGAGGGTCGGGACGATGCACGAGATGGTGCCGTGCTTCGCGGTGGACGCCGTCGTGATGAAGCTCTTGCCTCCGCGCGAGGCGTTCGCGCCGCGCACGAAGTCCGCCTGACCGCCGGTGCCGCTCCACTGCAGGTGGCCCAGTGACTCGGAGCAGCACTGCCCGAGGAGATCCACCTCGATCGTGGCGTTGATCGACACCATGTTGTCGTTCCTGCCGATGACGAACGGATCGTTCACGTAGTCCACCGGGTGCATCTCGATCATCGGGTTGTCGTTCATGAACTCGTACAGGCGCCTGGTCCCGATGGCGAAGGTGGCGATGGTCTTGTCGCGGTGGAGCGTCTTGCGAGCGCCGTTGGCCGCGCCCGAGAGCATCAGGTCGGCCATCCCCTCCGTGAGCAGCTCGGTGTGGATCCCGAGGTCCTTCTTCACCAGCAGCGCCCTCGCGACCGCGTTCGGGATCCCGCCGAACCCGAGCTGGATCGTCGAGCCGTCCTCGATCCGCTCTGCGATGAAGCCCCCGATGGCCTCCTCCACCGGCGTGATCCCGATGGGGGCCTGCTCCACGACCGGCTCCTCGCACTCGATGATGTGATCGACCTCGGAGACGTGGATGTGGCAGGTCCCATGCGTCCGGGGAGCGCGGGGGTTCACCTGCACGACGACCTTGTCCGCCTTGCGGATCGCCTCCAGGGTGTAGCCGACGGAGAGGCCGCACGTGAAGAAGCCGTGCTCGTCCATGGGGGAGACCACGGTCCCCACGACGTCGATCGGCCAGTACTCGCGCAGCAGCTTCGGGACCTCGTTGAAGTTGTTGGGGACGAAGTCGGCCCAGCCCTTCTGCACCGCGGCGCGGGAGACCTGGCTCGTGAACCACGACTGGACCCTGATGTGCGGGACCGCGTCCTCAGTGAAGTAGTCCGGACAGACGTGGTGCTGCTGATTCACGACGACCCCCTCTAGCTCCTGCTTGCGAGCGGCCAGCGCCCGCACGAAGAGGGTCGGCTCACCGGCGTTGAGCGGGAAGCAGAGGTGGTCGCCGGACTTCACGATCGACGCGGCCTCCTTCGGCGAGCAGAGCTTCTGCGCGTACTCCTGCTGGAAACTCGACATGCTCTTTGGCGACGGGTTCACGGTCGACTCCTCCACTGGAAGCGCCATCTGCATTACCTCACTGGTCCACCTCTCTCCGCCGAAGCCCCCCCCCGAGAGCCATGAAGCGGGCGCCCGCCCGCTGCCACCCACCGCCGCGCGGCGGGCGGGGCGCCCGCTTCATCGCCGCTCAGAACGGGAACTGCTTCGCCCCCATCTGCACGGTGATCCACTTCACCTCGGTCATCTCATCCATCGAGTAGTGCCCCCCTTCGCGCCCCATCCCGCTGTCCTTGACTCCGCCGAACGGGACATGAGGCTCATCGAGGATGCTGGAGTCGTTGACGTGGACCATGCCGGTCTCGAGGCGCAGCGACAGGTCGAAGGCCTTCTGCAGGTCGTTCGTGATCAACCCAGCGGAGAGCCCAAACGACGACCTGTTGGCCAGGGCCAGCGCCTCCTCCGAGTCGCTCGCCTTGATGACGCAGACGACCGGCCCGAAGCTCTCCTCGTCGAAGATGCGCATGGACGTCGTCACGTCCGCGACGATGGTCGGCTGGTAGAACCCCAGCTCCGACTTTCCACCGCACAGGACCCGACCGCCCTTCGCGACGGCGTCCTGCACCTGGGCCTGGATGAACGAGCACTGCTTGCCGTCGACGAGGGGGCCGATGACCGTGTCGGGCTGGTGCGGATCGCCCATCTTCAGCCCCTTCACCTTCGCGGTCAGCTTCTCGCAGAACCTGTCGTAGATCT
This sequence comes from Anaeromyxobacteraceae bacterium, assembly GCA_049696175.1. Classification (GTDB taxonomy): domain Bacteria; phylum Myxococcota; class Myxococcia; order Myxococcales; family Anaeromyxobacteraceae; genus DATIVK01. The sequence continues at coordinate 21,121 of JBAVTL010000467.1, read as the reverse complement.
CCTTCTCCACGATCAGCCGCGAGTTGGCCATGCAGACCTGGCCCTGGTGGAGGAAGATGCCGAAGGCAGCGGCGTCGACGGCGTAGTCCACGTCCGCGTCCTTGAGGACGATGAGCGGGCTCTTGCCACCCATCTCCAGCGTGATCTTCTTCTGGTGGCGCCCTGCCGCGGCGGCCAGCTGCTTGCCGACCTCGGTCGACCCGGTGAAGGTGATCATGCGGATCCGGGGGTCCTCGACGAGGGTGTCGCCGAGGGTGCTCCCCTTCACCGGGATGACGTTCAGGACGCCGGCGGGCAGCCCCGCGGCCTCGAGCAGCTCCGCGATCTTCAGGCCGATGACCGGCGTGGGGGACGCCGGCTTGAGCACGAAGGCGTTGCCGGCCGCCAGGGCCAGGCAGACCTTCTTCATGGCCAGCAGGAACGGGAAGTTGAACGGGGAGATGCCTGCGATGACCCCGAGCGGGCGGCGGACGCTCATCGAGAAGACGCCGGGGACGTCGGACGGCATGGTCTCGCCGAAGATGCGGCGACACTCTCCAGCCGCGCTGCGCAGCATGTTGGCCACGAAGCCCACCTCGAACATGGCCTTGCCGAAGGTCGATCCGCCCTCGTCGATCAGGACGTCGGCGAACTCCGGGATGCGCGTGTCGAGGATGGCGGCGGCCTTCAGCAGGACGCCCTCTCTCTGCGCCGGCGCCGACCTGCCCCACGCGTCCTTGGCCCGATAGGCGGCGGCGATGGCCGCCTCGACGTCGTCCCTGCTCGCCTGATGGACCCTGGCGTAGAGCGCGCCGGTGGCAGGGTTCATGTCATCGGCCAGGGTGCCGGTTGACGACGGGACCCACTTACCGTCGATGAACAGCTTGTATTCCCGCATCGTGTAGCGTCCTTTCTCGGATGGTTCGACGTCCTGCGCGATCAATGGAACGAGAGCCCGCCGTCGTGGACGATCATCTGCCCGGAGATGAAGGCGCTGTCGTCGGTAGACAGGAACAGGGCCAGCCCGACCAGGTCCTCCGGGACCGCCTCCCGCTTGAGGCAGCGGGCGTTGAGCTGCAGCTGCTCGAGCGGCGGCAGGTCCAGCTTCTTGTTCCTGTCGAAGTTGTTGCCGCCGTCGGAGTGGGTGAACCCGGGGGCGATGGTGTTGACGTTGATCTTGTAGTCGCCGAGCTCGCGAGCCATCGAGCGGGTCAGGGCCATGATCGCCCCCTTCGACGCCACGTAGTGCGGCATCCCGGGGACCCCTTCGTTGACCGAGGAGGAGCCGATGTTGATGATCTTCCCCCCCCCGGCCTTCATGTATGGGAAGACCGCCTTGATGCAGTTGAACTGCCCGAGGACGTTCACCTCCAGGACCTTCATGAACTCCTGGGGCGTGCACTCGGTGAACGGCTTCAGGACGATGCTGCCGAAGATGGCGGCGTTGTTGAGCAGGATGTCCACCGAGCCGAAGGCGTCGAACGCGGCCTTGGCCGTGGCGTCGCACTGCTCCTGCTTGCACACGTCCGTCCGGACGTAGATCGCGTCGCTGCCAGCCCTCTTCACGTCCTCGACGGCCTTCGCGCCGTCCAGGACGTCGGCGATGACCACCTTCGCGCCCTCCCTGGCCAGGCCTACGGCATAGGCCGCGCCGATCCCCTGTGCACCACCCGTGATGATCGCAACCTTCCCCGAGAGTCGTGACATGTGGCTTCTCCTTGGTGATTGACGCTGCGTTGGTCTGCTTCCGGTCAGGACAGGTCGATCCCCGACTTCCCGGGGGCGACGATGTTGTTCGGGTCGAGCGCCCGCTTGATGGTCCGGTTCAGCCTGCGCATGGCCGGCCCGTAGGACTCCGCCACCTGATCCATGAAGGCCACGTGGGCGCGGTTGACCCCCCACCCGTGCCGGGCGAACGCCTCGCCGAGCTCCTCCAGGCACCCGTGAGCGCGCTTCGCCTCGTCGGCCTTGCCCGGGTCGTAGCGGACGTCCACGACGTGCCGCGCGTCGCGCCAGAAGAAGCTCAGCTCGGCCAGGTAGTCGAAGCCGTGCCGGTTGACGATCTCCGACGCGAGCTTCACCTGGTCGGCGCACTCCCCGGGCCTCGCCGACGCCGTCGCGGAGAAGCGCATGGAGGCGCCACCGGGACGCCACCTGTCGAGCGGGTTCGCCGCGGTGGTCTCCCCCATCATCAGCTGCTTGCGGAGCTGGAAGGCGGGGTCGCCCTGTGCCTGGTCCTCGGTGACGATGCGGACCTCGCCGCCGAAGGCCTGCCTGAAGGTGCCCTCGACGTACTTCCAGTTGAGCGCGACCTGCTCCGGCGAGCCGTAGACCGCGCCGTAGAGGTTCCACGCCCCCACGCCGTAGCGCTCCATCAGCGTGCCTGTTGGGATGACGCGTCCCACCTCGTTGACGAAGCCGCCTCCACGCCCACCGCCGCCGGCCAGGCTCATGGCCGCGTCCCAGCCGGCGTTGGCGATCGCGACGGCGTTGGGCACGATCTGGGACTGCCGCAGGAACATCAGCGGCCGGATGGCGTCCCCGATCATCGACGCCCTGGGGAGCCGGACGCAGAATGGTTTGTAGCCGCCGGGGGGCGGGGCGCCCATCAGCCAGGTCCCCAGCTTCGTGACGATGCCGTTGTTGCCCTGTGAGAAGAGACCGTCTACGTAGGGACCGAAGCCCCACTTGAAGACCTGCCAGCTGGTGGAGCGCTGTATGCCCCCCATCCCGGTGCGCAGCAGGCTCCCGCTGCCCAGCACCACCTCCATCCCGCACGAGAACAGGAACTCCTCGCTGTACGGGGTGTAGCCGCTCCCCCGCTCGAGGATGCTGCCCACGACGCTGACGCCGGCGGAGGCGGCGGGGGCGTCCAGCCACAGGTTCGCACCGCTCGACTTCAGGTGCTGCTGCAGCTCCCCGTACGTCACCCCTGGCTCGACGAGGCAGTACCCCAGCTCACGGTCGACCTCGACGATCTTCCTCATCCTGCGCAGATCGACGATCACCTGCCCGCGGGTGGCGGGCGTCGAGCGGCCGTAGCCCTCGTTCTCGCCGCCGTAGCAAGGCCAGAGCGGCGTCTTGTACTTGTTGGCGACGGCGACCACCGACTGGACCTGCTTCTCGGACGCCGGGAAGACGACCGCGGAGGGCACGCGAGCCTCCTCACCCTGGGTGATGGGGCCCGAGAGGTACGGCTCCAGCGCGCCAGGCTCCGTCCGGACCTGGTCCTGCCCGAGCAGGACGCGCCACTCCTGGATTGCACTCGCGAACGACTGCTCGGAAACGCCCTTCGGCAGCGCAGTGAACTTGGCCATATGGATGCCTCCTCGACGCGCCTAAGCGACCGAATCGTCCAGGTCGATCCCGGACTTCCCTGGCGCCAGGATGTTGTTTGGATCCAGCGCCTGCTTCAGGGCCCGATGGATCTTCATCATCTCGGGGCCGTAGGAGGCCGCGACCTTGCCCATGAACGCCGTGTTGGTCCGGTAGGTCCCCCAGCCATTCCTGGTGAAGGTGCTCAGCAGCTCGTCGAAGCACCGGTAGGCGCGCTTCATCTCCTCCTGCTGGGTGCGGTCGTAGAGGAGGTCGATGATGTGGTGCATGTCGCGCCAGCCGACGATGAACTCGGCGACGTAGTCGAAGCCGTATTTGTTGAGGATGTCGGTGGCGAGCTTCATCTGCTTGTCGCACTCCGACGGGCGGGCGGCCGCCACCGGCGCGAACCACATCGAGCCGCCGCCGCCCCGCCAGTTGTAGAGGCCGAACTCCTGCAGCGTGCTGCCCCCCATCATCAGCTGCCGCCGGTACTCGAAGATCGGATCGCCCTGGGCCTCCTTCTCCGTGACGATCTTCACCTGGTCGCCGAACTTCTGCTTGAAGGCACCCGAGACGTACTTCCAGTTGAGGGCCACCTGCTCTGGCGACCCGTAGAGGGCGGCGTAGAAGTTCCAGGCCCCGCAGCCATACCTGTCCATGATCTGCTGGAAGACCTCGGGCGGGAGGCTGTCCTTCTTCTTGTAGAAGGTGTCGCGGTTGGTCCCCCTGCCGTTGGCGTCGTAGGTGAAGTAGCCAGCGGCCTCCCAGCCGGCGTTCACCACGATGCAGGCGTTCGGGATGATCTGGCTCAGGCGGAGCGGCATGAGCGTCTTGATGATGTCCGCCAGCATCTCGACCTTGGGGAACTTCATCAGGAACGGGACGTAGCCTCCGGGGGGAGGCCCCTTCATCAGCCAGACGCCGAGCTTGGTGATGATGCCGAGGTTCGACTGCGTGAAGAGCCCGTCGACGTACGGGCCGTATCCCCACTTGCTGGTCTGCCAGCTCGTCCCGCCCTCGAGCCCGCCGGTGCCGGTGCGGACGGCGTCGCCGTTGGCCAGCACCACCTCCATCCCGCAGGAGAAGAGGAAGTGCTCGCCATACGGGGTGTAGCCGACGCCGCGATCGGCGGTGTTGCCGACGGGGCTCGCCATGGCCGACGGCGCCGGCACGTCGACCCACAGGTTCATCCGGTGCTTCCTGAAGTGCTGCTGGAGGTCGTAGTACGTCACCCCCGGCTCGACGAGGCAGTAGCCGAGCTCCTCGTCCACGTGGAGGATCTTCTTCATGGTCTTGAGGTCGAGCACGATCTGCCCGCGGGTCGCGGGGGCTGCCGAGCCGTACCCCATGTTCTTCCCCGTGCTGACCGTCCACAGGGGCGTCCTGTACTTGTTCGCGATGGCGACGATGGCCTGGATCTCCTCCACCGTCGTCGGGTACATCGCCGCCGATGGGGTGTGCAGCTCCTCGCCGTGCGCGATCATGATCTTCGTGTACGACTGGAGCGAGGCGGGATCGGTCCTGACCCGCTCAGCGCCCAGCAGCGCGCGATACTCCTGAATCGCCCTTGCGAACGTCTCTTCCGTCAATCCCTTGGGAAGCGCCACGAACCGGCTCATCGTCCAGCCTCCTCGAGCTCTCGTTGTCAAACCTGCGCGGAAAAGACGACCCGGCCACCGTCCTCGTACGTGACGTAGTGGAAGCTGCCTCCGCCGTCGACGATCGCCTCCTGGACGACCGCGAAGGTCGCGGCGTCCACGGCGCCGACGAACGTGTTGGCCCTGCCCCTGGCCTCCTCGTAGACGGATCGCGCCTCGAAGTAGCTCTCGGTCAGCCCCCCCTGCAGCGGGTGGGCGGTCCACCTCCCGGGAGCGTTCCTCCTCATCGCCTCTACGAAGGCGCTGGCCTCGCCGAGGCTGGGGACGAACAGGCAGACCCCGTCGATCCCTCCGCGGGCCGCCGGCGCGTCCCCGGCCCTCACCTGATCACCGGCCAGCGTGGCCGTGACGGCGGCCCCGGCGGAGAACAGCGACCCGAAGAACCTCCTCCTGCCCTGGTCGATCATCTCGCTGCCCCGCCTTCCTGCGCCGGCGCCGGCTTGTAGCCGGCATGGGTCCTTCGGTAAGCGGCCACGCCCTTCATGTAGGCGACGATCTCGTCCAGCTCCCGGGGACCGACCTCCGACACCCGGAAGGCAGGCATGGCCTTGAGCCCGAAGCGGACGTTGCTGCGGATGTACTGCTCGTGCAGCGGGTTGCCGGTCTTGGTCTGCATGTCGAAGATCTGCGTCGGCCCTATCTGGACCCCGGCCTGGTGGCACATGAGGCAGTACATCGCGAACGCGTACGGCATCCTCGGTGGCTCCAGCGCCTCGACCCCCGCCAACGCGCCCCAGGAGATCAGCGCCGCCGCGGCCAACGACACACGCCCTCTGCTCATGGTCTCGCTCCTCGTATGTTGACTCATGGCTAACCCTCAGTTTGTCCTGGCGCCGTCCTCTACCGACGCGGACAGGGGTGTCTCCCTCGCGACCACCTCCACCGGAGGCGGGAGAGAGCCGCGCTTCGCCTTCGGCGTGAACCTCCGGGTGAACTCCCGCTGGTTCAGGCTCAGGACGTAGCTCGCGAGGCTCTCCACCTGGTCGTCGCTCATCGCGTAGGCGCGCATGGGCGATCCCGGGCTCACGCGCCTGGGATCCTTGAAGTGCTCGATGACCCAGTTCTGCTTCGTTCGGCTGCCTTCGAGGTACTCCATGGAGAAGTTGCTCGGGTTCTTGTCGGCGAAGCCGCTCAGATCAGGCCCGACGGTGCCACCCTGACCGTCGATCTGGTGACAGCCCGCGCAGTGCATCTCCACGTAGAGCGCGCGCCCGCTGATCAGCCGGTCCGCCCCGATCGACTCGAAGTCCCTGTGGCAGTAGCCGCAGCGTGACTGCATCAGCCCCCGGCTCACCAGCGTCACGGGCCAGTCGGCGATGGGATCATGCGACGAGCCGTAGTAGGTCGTCGCCAGCCCCTGACCCCCGTGGCAGATGGTGCAGCCGAACTTCTCCACGGGGTGGTGCCTGAGCAGTTCGGGCCGAGGGTGCGTCCTCAGCGGCTGCCTGGCGCCGGCGAACGAGGGGTCGTCTATGGCGAGGTGGCAGGTGACACATCGGTCGATCGCCCCCCACTCCTCGACGGCGATCTGCCGGAGCCCCGGCTCCATCGCCGCGACGCGATCGTAGAAGCTCGGGTTGCGATCGCGGCTCAGCCGCGTCAGCACCGCCTCCTTGTATTCGGCCTGGTGCTGCTTCCACTCACGTCGGGCGTCGCGAACCGCGGCGGTGCCCAGGAGCACCAGGACGATCACTCCGCAGGTGACGCCGAGCAGCGGGAGCTTGCGAGAGACCAGCTCTTTCATGCGCCTATCCTCCCCCCTCACACGACGAGCTTGGTCCGACCGTGATTGACGCTGGACGTGTCCACCACGAGGCTCCCTGTGGGATCCACGTAGACCTCGTACCAGGGCAGGTCACGCGGAGCCGGGCCCCCGAGGACCTCACCTGCGAGGGAGAACGTGGAGCCGTGGCAGGGGCACGCGTAGCCGAGCTCGGAGTCGTTCTCGACCGGCCGGAGCAGGCAGCCAAGGTGCGTGCAGACCAGGGAGACGGCGTGGATGCCGTCCCGCTCCCTGACCACCTCGACTCCTCGCTCCTCGATGACGGTCCGGCTGCCGATTGGGAAGCTGCCCAGCTCTCCGACCTTGAACACCCTCGAGGGCTCGTAGAGCACGTTCGGCTTCAGGAACCGGCTGCACTCGGCGACGGCGCCGCCGATCCCCAGGGAGAGCGTCGTCGCCGCCATCGCGGTGACGAAGTGGCGGCGATCCTCCTCGATCCCATCGCCCTTGAGGGTCATCGAACCGGCACTGCCTGGCAATTCCATGTCAATTCTCCTCTCGTTGGGGTGCGACGCTAGGTCAAGACCTCATAGCCACGGCCAGTGAAATGACCAGTTCGGCCCACGCATGAGCTGGCCGATCAGGATGAGCGTGACCATCGCGGCCACGAAGACGGTGAACACGACGGTGGAGAGCCTTCGATCGGGCGAGAACCAGACCCCGGTCCCCCTCGGTGCCCGGTCGAGGTACGGCAGCAGCAGCAGCCCCAGGACGATGAGCGTCGGCACCACGATCCCGCCGAGGAGCGCCGAGTAGCTCACCAGCTCCTGGATGCCGACGAAGTACCAGGGCGCCTTGGCTGGATTGGGCGAGTGCAGCGCGTTGGCCGGCTCCTCCAGCGGCGCGTTGAAGACGAGGGAGACGCCGAGCACCGCGATCAGCACCAGGAGGAACACCAGGAGCTCACGAAGCATCAGGTGCGGCCACGCCTGCACCGTCTCCTCCGGCACCCGCTCGACGGCCATGGGCTCCCCCTCGACGATCGCCATCAGGGAGTAGGTCGTCTCCGGACTCCCGGCGCCGATCTCCGCGGCTCCCCGTGCGCTCGCGGGGCTCGCGCCGCCCGGCGGGCGCGACAGCCCACCGTCCTTCCGGATTCTCCAGAAGTGGACCGAGAGCAGCGCGATCGCCGCGAGCGGCAGGACTGCGATGTGGAGCGCGTAGAAGCGCAGGAGCGCCATCTGCCCCACCTCGTTCCCACCGAGCAGCACGAAGCGCACCTTCTCCCCGAGCCAGGGCATGTACGCGACGATGTTCGACCCCACCGTCACGGCCCAGTAGGCCAGCTGGTCCCAGGGGAGCAGGTACCCGGTGAAGCTCAGGAAGAGCGTCACCAGCAGCAGCGAGACGCCGACGACCCAGTTGAACTCCCTGGGGGCCTTGAAGGCGCCCGTGTAGAAGACCCGGCACATGTGCAGGAAGACGATCGCGACCATGCCGTGGGCCGACCACCGGTGCATGTTCCGCAGCACCACGCCGAAGGAGACGGCGTACTCGAGATCCTTCATGCTGCGATAGGCCAACTGGGTGGACGGCGTGTAATAGAACATCGCCAGGATCCCGGTGACCACCAGGATCAGGAAGAGGTAGAACGCGGCCAATCCGAGCCCCAGCGTGTACCCGGCGCGCAGGGTGTTGGTGTGGACGCGCACGGGGTGGACGTGGAGGAACACGTTCCCGAAGACCGCCGCCGCGCGCCGCTGCTCCGCCGTCGCCGCCTCCGCTCTGGCGACGGATTGCGCGATGTTCCTCGGCAGCTGCTTGATGGAGTCCTTGAGGCTGTATCCAGGTGCGCTCACGGTCGTCTCCCGCTCGGATGAATTGCTACTCCCACTCCTCGTGACAGATGAACTCGGCCATCGTGATCGCCCCCCCCGGGCAGCGACGGGCGCACATCCCGCAGGAGACGCAGCGGCCGTCGTCCTTGAGGATCGCGGTCCGGCGCCTGCCGGCGGTGGAGCCCTCTTCCAGGGCGGCGGTCACCCTCTGGACGTCGGCGTCCCCCTGGATGTCCGCCAGGCGGACCAGCCGCAGCGCGCCCCTGACGCACGTGTCGACGCAGGTTCCACAGAGGAGGCAGCGCGAGCGGTCGAACACCGTCTGTACGCTGCACTGGCGGCACCTCGCGGCCTGCCGCCGGGCCTCGGCCTCGTCGAAGCCGATGGTGATCTCCTCCTGGCTCCTGATCCGCTCGTCCGGCGCCCTCTTCGGCACCGGAGCAGGCGCGATCGACTCGCAGCGGGTGTTGAGGTAGTCGCCCCCCACCGGCCTCACGTAGCCCCGCTTCCTGACCTTCGGCGCCGCGCCGCCGAGGTACGCATGGATCACGCGCGCGGCCTTCTGGCCGTCTGCGAGGGCCTCGGTCGCGTTCCTGCGGAAGCGCCAGCGGTCATCGCCACCTGCGAACACGCCCGGGAGGTTCGTCGACAGATCCTCCCTCGCGCAGATCAGCCCTTGCGGCGTCCTCTCCAGCCCCGCCATGCCCGTGAGCGAAGGCAGGGTGGCGGATTGACCCACCGCCAGGATCACCGTGTCGGCGACGAGGGTTTCCTCGCTGTCCGGGACGAACGAGGGGTTGAACCGGCCCTCGGCATCGAGCACCGACTTCACGGCGAGGAAGAGGACGCCGGCGGCGCGACCGTCGCGCCCCACGATCCGCTGCGGGCCGAGCGAGGGATGGAACGCGATCCCCTCTTCGCGAGCGTCCTCCCTGTCCGCCGCGCTGGCGGGCATCGTCTCCCAGGACTCCAGGCAGGCGATGGACACCTGCGAGGCCCCCCCGCGGAGCGCGAGCTGGGCGCAGTCGATCGCCACCCCACCGCCTCCGATCACGAGACACTTCCCCCCGACGGTGATGCGAGCGTGGCCCCTCACGTAGTCGATGCCGTCGTACACCCCGGCCAGCCCCGAGCCTTCCAGCGAGAGCTTCAGCGGAGCCTGGAGGCCGATGGTGACGAACACTGCCCCGAAGCCCTGCTGCTGCAGCGCCGCGAGGGACACGTCCCCGCCGATCGGGCTGTTCACCCTGAGCTCGACGCCGAGCTCGAGGATCGCCGCGATCTCCTGCCTGACGATCTCCTTGGGGAGCCGAAAGCCGGGGATCCCGGAGAGCAGCTGCCCGCCCGGCTCCGCCGCCGCCTCGAAGACGGTCACCTGGTGGCCGAGCAGGGTGAGGTCATGGGCAGCCGCCAGCCCCGCCGGGCCGGAACCGACGACCGCGACGCGGCCCGAGGGCACGTGGCTTCCCCTCCCCTCCCGCGCCTTCCTCGACCACCGCGACAGGGTCACGATGTGACTGCCGGTCCTGTCGCCGACCTCCCCGCCACGCAGCGAGAGCTCCTCGAGCCTCTCCGCGACGACCTTGGGGGCGGCCACGCCGTGCTGGTCGCAGGCAAAGCGCTTCAGCGCGCGGATCTGCACCGGACCGCCGTCGCTGGACTTGCGACAGGACTTCTCGCAGGGGGCGGTGCAGACGCGGCTGCAGACCGACACCATCGGATTCGTCTGCCGTGCGACGAGGAACGCCCGCTCGTAGTCGCCTTCGCTGATGGCCTTTATGTACCCCTTGGTGTCGGTTCCCAGCGGGCACGCGCTCTGGCACGCGCTCAAGGCCTGGTAATCCTCCGTCCGGAGGACCTTCACCCGATATCGTCCGTCGACGTTTGCCATCTTCAGTCCCCAATCGCTCGCGCCAATGCCGCCTATTTCCGGTCGCCGTCTCCGCCCTCCGCGCGCGCCAGCCGCGTCCGCTCTACTCAGGGGCAGGCGGTGGCGCCGACGGAGCCAGCGGCGCCCGCAGGAAGTGAAAGTTGTGGACGAGGGTGAGGAGCGCGATGAAGTGCAGCGTGTAGAGCACCGAGACGACGTTGAGGTCGAACGGCAGTCCGGCCGCGTGCACCTTCGCGGCGATTGGCTGCATCAAGGTCCGCAGCAACGCGATCCACGCGAAGGCGAGGACGATCTCGGCGAGGAAGTTGTAGATCCCACGCCTCGGCTGCTTGTACCTGGCGAACGGGTAGTAGCCGAAGATGGCCCCATGGAAGTTCTGCATGCCGATGATCGACCCAGCCAGGGCCGCGAACGAGAAGGTCGGCGCCATGAAGGCGAGGCTGGTCGTCCAGCAGGCCCAGCCGAGGACGACGGCCGTCGCCGTGTTCGCCAGCTCGCCCCACGGCTGGTTCAGCTTGTAGAAGGGCCACTGCTGGAACGTCAGCACGTTCGAGAACGCCTGGACCCAGACGATGATCCAGACGAGCAGGCCGAAGAACCACTCCGCCTGGAAGGGCCCGCGGGGATCGTAGGGGGCCCCGGCAAACGGGGTGCCGCTCAGGTTGACGAACTGCCAGAGCAGCGCCGTCACGCCAAGGATGATGAGGCCGCCGCCGAATGCGCGTACCGCAGGCGAGGCTCGCTGATTGAGCGGCCACCCATTCCAGACCATCGAGTACCAGAGGGTCACCGTGAACAGGATGATCCCCCACCAGAACCCCACAGGGAAAAGCGGGAAGCGTGGGTAGACGAACGAGGTGAACAGCGGGCCGGCGAGGGCGACGCAGAGGAGGATCGCGGTGGTCCCGAGCCCCGGCCTCCAGGCGCTCTGGCCGGGTCGCCAGCTCCCGAGCGGCGGGGCAAATGGCCATCCCCCCGAGACGAGCGGCGAGAGCACCACCAGGCCGTAGAGCACGTAGAAGGAAGCAGGCAGGATCGCCGTGAAGAGGAGCGACGTGGGGATGAAGAACATCAGCGCCCAGCTGACCCCCATGAAGATCAGCAGATAGGCGCCGAGCAGCGCGACGCCAGGGGCGGACGCCGTGGCGGCGCCACGGGCTTCAACGGTCTCGACCTCGCCGACCAGCAACCGTTCCATGTCTGCCCTTCCTTCCCTGCGGCCGCCGGGCGGGCCGCCGTCATTCGGCTTAGCGGTACCCGATAGCCCCTTTCAGGCCGCCGAGCCCTCCGGCCGGTGGATCACTGCGCTGATCGCCGTCAGAGCCCCTTCAACATCGCCTGCATGAAGTGAGGAAGATCGATCCGGCCAGTCGGGGCGAGGATCTGACTGTGGTAATCCGTGACGTACGAGTCCCGGAGCCTGAAGGTGACGCGCCGGAAGTCGTCCGTGTCGATGGCCCTGGCGATGTCGACGATGCTCCCCGCCGAGCACTCGCTCACGATGGACGGCCCGGACCCGACGACCACGCGCCACGCAGCCTCCGGCGGCAGGGCCAGGCGCGCCATGGTCGGTAGGTAGTCGTCCTTCACGAACGCCGAGTACTCCTGCTCGAGGCCGGGGATGAGGTTCCAGTGTTGCTGGAACTTCCAGCTCCCCATCTTCACCCTGTAGCCGTTCATCTCCACGCGGCCTGTCGGGACCAGGATCCTGCTGTGGTAGTCCGTGACGTGCTGCATCAGGCGGCCCGTCACGTCCTCGAACTCGCGCGAGGCCAGGGCCTTCTCCATGTCGTCGAGCCCCTGGGTCAGCCCTGCGGCGATGATCCGCGGCCCGACGCCGACCGTCACGTAGTACCCGCCGACGAGCTTGATGCCGATCCGCTCCAGGGTTGGGTTGTAGTGCGTCATCACGAAGTCGGAGTACGCCTGCTGCCTTCCCGGGGCCATGTTCCAGTGCTGCATGAACAGTGCGGTCACGTTCGCTCCTCTCCGGCGCGTCGCTCCGTCAGCATCGGAACAACCTCACCATCTGCTCGATCAGGTAGTCGATCTCGGCGCTCCTCGGCCGCTGCCTGTGCCTGGCAGGCCTCGCCTGGACCCAGAAGACGCTCTCGGGTAACGGGAGGTTCCGATCGACGGCCCACTCCAGATCCTGCGGGACGCCGAAGTGGCGCTCCACGCTCACTGCGACGCGCACGAGCTCGCGGATCTCCTCGTCGGTCAGGCAGGGAGCGTCCTGCAGCTCGGCCGGCACGTCGGCGACCGCCGTCCCCTCCCCGCTCGGCACGACCCACCGCGCCTTCCGGCCGATCCGCCTGTCGATGACGTCCGTCGCCTTCATCACGACGAAGTGGTCCGGCGTCATCGCGCCGCTCACGACGCTCTCTCCCAGCCCCCAGTTCCCCTCGATCACCGCGCGGTCAGTCACCCCCGTGAGCGGGTCGATGGTCAGCACGACCCCGGCGGACTTCGCGTCCACCATCTTGATTACGCCGACCCCGATGAGCGCCCGGTGGACGTCCATCCCCCGCTCCAGCCGGAACGCGATCGCGCGCGTGTTGAAGGCGCTCTCCCATACGTCCTGGACGCGGCGCTTGACCTCGGCGCCGCCCCGGACGTGCAGGTACGTCTCCATCTGGCCCGGCATGCTCACCGCGCCGCTCGACCGGACCGCCACCGGGAGCTTCGCCGTCTGGCAGCGCTCGCACAGCAGCTCGTAGCCCTCCTCGATCTCGTCGCCCACCTCGGGCGGCATCGGCGCGGCGCGGATCATCTCCTGCACGCGCCGGCTCGCCTCCATCTGCGCCGAGAAGCTGCGCTTCAGCTCCCCCCCGAATGGCGCGAAGTACTCGGCGATGCGACCGCCGAGCCCGGTCAGCTCCATGTACCTCCGGTGTGCGTCCACGCTGATCGCGAAGCCAGGTGGGACCTTAATGCCGAGCCTCGCCAGCTCGCCGAGGTTGGCGCACTTCTTCCCGACCGCGTCATTGTGTTCCTGGCCCAGATCCTGCAGCCAACGGATGTGGTTCCCCGGCATCGCGCTGCTCCCTGGCTACGGCTCGAGCACGTACAGCACGCCCATGTTGGCGTCGACGCGGACCCGCTGGCCCGACCTCAGCTTCTTCGTCCCGACGAAGACGTTCATGAGGACGGGGATGCCGTACTCGCGCCCCACGATGGCGGCGTGGGACAGCGAGGCGCCGTGGTCGACGACGACGCCCTTGACGAAGGAGAAGACCGCCGTCCAACTCGGCGACGTCGTCGCGGCAACGAGGATGTCCCCGGGCTGCACGTCCCCGAGTTGCCCCTCGCTGAGGATCACCCTGGCCGTCCCCTCGGCGACACCCGAGGAGCCGCACGTCCCGTGTAGATCGGCCTTGAGCTCCGAACGTGCCACGGGCATCGCGCCCACCACGACCTTGAGCGCGATCGGATCGTTCGACCTCACCAGCAGCCCCATGGCCTGGTCGATGTCGTAGCCTTCCCGGAGGATTACGGGCTGCTGCGGAGTGCGCGACCACTCCTCCCACTCGGCCCGCCGTCGCGCGACGACGGGGTGGAGCGCGAACTGGTCCGGATTGATCCCGGCCCGGCGGATCTCGTCCGGGATCAGGAAGAAGACGTCGTCCGCCTCGTCCAGTGCCCCCGCGGCCGCGAAGCGGCGCCCGAGCGCCAGGCAGGAGCGACGGACCATCGCGTGCGCGTAGAAGTCCAGGTAGTAGTCATGCTCCTCGCTGAAGACGCCCGCCTTCTGCGCGAGGCGCAGCAGCGCGGTGAACCAGCCGTGCTGCTCGGGCGCGATCTTCTCGAGGACCTCCGCCTCCGCCCTCTCCCGCTCACGCGTGAGCCGCTCCCGCTCCGCCTCCAGGTTGAAGCCGTCCTTCGCCAGGAACTGCCTCACCGCCGTCAGCGCCGGCGTGGGATCCTCGATCCACGTCGGCGCGCAGATCTCGGCCATGCGCTGCATGCGCCAGCCGTCCTCCTTGAGGAAGGCCCTGAACTCCCGCATGAACAGCCGCCCCTGCGGATCACCGTCGAGCGCACCGACGAGGTCGCGGGGCTCTGCCTGGAGGAAGATCGTCCCGAGCCCCATCTGCCGTGCCTTGCGCGAGAACTCCCACAGCGTCTTGTCTACCTGGAAGACCTTGTTGTCGAAGCCGGCGATGAGGCTGTGGAAGGTGGGGCTCGTGTCGTCGATGCCTAGGAGCTCACGGCAGACGTTCTCGAACAGGATGTACGCGGTGAACGTGCCGTACATCATGAACATGTGGACCTCCCACATGCGACGGCACACGGCGATGCTCTGCTCGAAGTTCTCCAGGAGCTCGATCTGCGTGGCCCGCTGAAGGTCGAGCTGCTTCAGCCCCTCGTAGCGACCGAGCATCTCCTCCACGAACCTGCGCCACTGGCCGTCGTAGTCCTCGATGAACGGCCGGATGGCCACCCGGAACCGCTGCTCGCGGTCGCGGCGCTCCTCCACGGACGTCACGGGGAGGAGCGTGAGGTAGCCGCCGCCGTTCTTGAAGCGCCAGTCCCATCCCTTCACGGTCGGCAGGGAGATCGCCTCTGCGCCGTACTGCATCCCGTGCCGGCACAGGTTGGTCCAGAACCATCCGAACAGCGGCGTCCAGGGAGGCACCGAGTGCGTGCCGTCGAGGAACCAGGCCGGGGACTGCAGCAGATCCGCCTCGGGATCGAAGTCGAAGCCCGGGATCACGCCGCGGCTGCCGATCACCTGTCGTGCCATCGGATCTTCCCTTCGAGGCGACAGCGAGGTCACGGACTGCGCAGGGACCGCTCGGGGCGTGTAGATCTCGAAACGTCAGCTCACCCGCGACCGTAGCGCGCGCTGCGACAACCTGTCAAGCGCCCAGTGCACTCGCGTTCGCTTTATGGACCCGACGTTCTTGTTTTCGAACCGCTGTTCTCTTTCACCGACAGACGAGGCCGCGCGACGCGCGACGCGGCGCCGTGTCGCTTGACGCGGCGCGTCTCCGCACGCAAGATCGAGCCATGGTTCGTAATTCGAACGGCGGTTCCAGCGAGGGCTCGCGGGCTCAGCGCGCCATGAGCCGGCGCGAGCGCAAGCACGACGAGGAGCGGCTCAGGATCCTGCGCGCGGCCGAGCGCGTCTACCGGGAGCGCGGCTTCGCGGCGGCGGGGATGCGGGAGATCGCGGACGAGGCCGACCTCTCTGCGTCCAACCTGTACCACTACTTCGGGTCAAAGGAGGAGCTGCTCTTCTTCTGTCAGGACCGCGCGCTCGATCGCCTCCTCGACGCACTCGAGGCGGCGCGGAGGGCGCGCGGTCCGGTCGGCGCGCGGCTGCGGGCGTTCGCCGTCGAGCACGTCCTCTGCCTGATAGACGACACGGAGGGCTCCGCCGCACACTTCGAGTTCAACGCGGTCTCCCCTGACCTGCGCGCGCGCTCCGACGCCAAGCGGAGCGCCTACAAGGACGGCATCCGCGCGCTCATCGCGCTCGGCATCGGGCGCGGCGAGCTGCGGCGATGCGACCCCACCCTCGCGATGCGCGCCTTCGCCGGCACGCTCAACTGGACGTCACACTGGTACCACCCTGAGGGACCGCACTCGGCGCTGGAGGTGGCCCAGCAGATCGCCGACTACGCCGTCGCGGGCCTCTCCATCTGCGCACCGGGCGCCGGGCGCGGCACCCGCGCGCCGACGCGCGCGACTCCCTCGAGGCGGCGGCGCGGATCCTGACGGCTTCGCCCCTGCCTCGGATCGCCCGCAGGCGCCTCCTCCTCGGTGACCGCGACTCAGCGTCGCAACGGACGACGCGCGAGCTGGCGCGCGCGACGACGACCCCTTGCAAAACCTGTTTGTATATCCAACAATGTGCCTCGAACGCTGGAGGTGCACCGATGAGCGGCCGGATCGCGCGCAGGGCGGGGAGTGACCACGGGGACGCGGAGGTCTCGCGAGGCCTGCTGCCGGAACTCCTCGGCTATCACCTCCGCCGGGCGCAGACCGCGATGTTCAAGGACTTCGGCCTGGCGGTCGGAGGCGCGGAGGACATCACCCCCGGCCTCTTCGGCATGCTGCAGGTGATCGCAGCAAACCCCGGGATGAGCCAGAGCAGGCTGGCCGAGGCGATGGGGGTCGACCGCTCCACGATCGTCACCGTCGTGGACGAGCTTGAGGCGCGCGGGCTCGTGAAGCGGACGCCGTCGCTTCAGGACGGGCGCAGCCACCTGCTTTGCTTCACGGGCAAGGGGAGGCTAGCGGTTCGGCGGATGGAGAAGCTGGTCCTGCGCCACGAGGCGAGCTTCGCGAGCGTCCTGTCGGCCGCGGAGCGGGAGACGCTCATCGGCCTGCTCGCCCGCCTCTACGAGCGACGCCGGGGGCGCGCGCCCAGGGCGGGTGCTGCAGACCGGAGCGCGAGGAGGAAGCCATGAGCGTCAGGATGCGAGTGGAGCGGCTGCTGAAGCGCATGCACGAGCAGCCACAGTACCCGCTGCAGGGCGCGGTGCTCTTCGTCGATCTGGAGCGTCGCGAGGCGCGCCGTGCGTTCCTCCCGCTGGAGGTGCTCCGGACCTTCCTCGGGGGGCGCGGCGCCAACATGTACCTCCTCTACAACCTGCTGGAGGACGGCAAGGAGGCGCTCGATCCGGAGGTCCCCTTGATCTTCGGCGTCGGCCCCTTGACCGGCGGCGTTTGCGGCGGCACCCGCGCCAACGTCACGAGCCTCTCTCCGGACAGCCACGCGATCCTGGACGCGAGCGCCGGTGACTACTTCCCAGTGTGGCTGAAGCGCCATGGGTACGACCACCTCGTCCTGTACGGGCAGGCACCGGCCTGGACAGTGCTCAGGCTCGCGCACGAGCAGGTGACCTTCCACGACGCGCGCCCCTACCTCGGGCTCGACAACCTCGACACAGCCGCCGCCCTGGAGCGCGACTTCGGCTGCACCGAGCGCAAGGACATGGCGCTCGCCCGGATCACGTCGGCCGGCGAGAACCTCGTCCTCTCCGCCGGGATCATGGGTGGCCCCAAGGCCATTTGGGCGCGCGGCGGCGGCGGCGCGAAGATGGGCTCCCTGCGGCTCAAGGCCGTGTTGATCCAGGGGAAGCTCTCCGAGCCGCAGTACCCGGAGGACCCCAAGGAGCTCAACAGGGCGTTCATCGATCAGGTCCTCTCGACCAGCGTCATCAAGAACGCGCTCCGCAAGACCGGCACGCCGTTCCTGTACCGTCCCAGCCGTGTGCTGAGCGCCCTCGGCACCAAGAACAACCAGGAGACCACCTGGGTGGACGCGCTCGACGCCGACAACTACGACGTGTACCGGCCCGGCATGGACGGCTGCTACAAGTGCGCGGTCCGCTGCCGCGCCGGGAACGACCTGACCCCGGACGGCAAGGGCGGCTGGGGCGCCAAGGCGCTCTCCGGCTTGACCGGCAACGCCAGCTACGACAAGTCCCAGGCGACGCTGACGCACGACCGGAAGAAGACCTGGAGGGGGCGCGACGGCGACGGCGTGTACGACCGCCATGACCACGGCGACGGCCCCGAGTACGTCACCGTGGGCAAGTTCGGGCCGAATATCGGCGTCCGCGAGCCGGAGCAGGTGCTCCGCCTCAACAACATCCTCAACGACCTCGGGCTCGACTCCGCCAGCGCGGGCGGCGCCATGGGCTGGGCGATGGAGCTGTACCAGCGGGGCATCATCACGCAGGAGGAGACCGGCGGGCTCGAGCTCACGTGGGGCAACTACCCGGTCGTCGAGCGCCTGCTCTTCATGACGGCGAGGCGCGAGGGGTTCGGTGACGTCCTCGCGGACTCGGGCCGGGCGGTCGAGCGCGGCAGGTACCCCGCACAGGCGCTCGAGTACCGCATGGCGGTGAAGGGGCTGTTCCAGTCCGATCCGCACGACGCGCGCATCCTGAAGGCGTTCGCGCTCGGACTCGCCGTCGCGACGCGCGGCATGGACCACCTCCGCAATCGCGCGACCCTCGAGATCAACGCCAAGATCAACGATGACCCCGCGCTGAAGGCGTCGCTCTACGGCGGCGTGGTCGCGCCCGAGCCCGACAGCTACGAAGGCAAGGAGCACGCCGTCCGCCGCTGCGAGAACACCTACGCGGTGGGCGACGCGCTCGGCATGTGCCGGTTCCAGACGAAGCTCTTCAACTCGCCGAGCCTCCCTGGCTACGAGGAGTTCGCCAAGCTGCTGCGCGTCATCACCGGCCAGCTCTTCACGCCGGGAGAGCTCGACGAGGTCGGCCGGAACATCACCGGGCTCGAGCGGCTGATCAACCACCGCATCGGCCTGCGCGCGGCCGACGACACGCTCCCGCGCCGGTGGTTCACCGAAGGTAACCCCAGCGGCCCGTTCGCAGGGGCGAAGGTCGATCCCACGGAATTCGCGCGCCTCAAGGCGCGCTACTACGCGGTGACCGGGCTGACTTCGGAGGGGGTCCCGGCGGCCGGGTGGCATGGCGAGCTCGCGAAGGTGGTCACCGGCTTCGCCGTGACCGTCAAGGTCCCGAGAGCCCTCGGCGACGGGGATGACGCCGAGGTGATCGTAGACGAGCCCGTCGCGACCGTCGGCGAGCTGCGCGCCGCGCTGGCCCGCCGGCTGCCCAGGGCGGCGGAGCAGCTCCGCGACGGGATGCTCACGCTCGCCGTCAACGGGCGCGCCGTCCTCTCCGGCGAGAGCGCTGCGCCGGTCAGGTCCGGTGACGACGTGCTCCTGCTCCCCGCGATCGCAGGAGGATGACGGATGGTCACGCTCACCGAGATGACCGTGCCGCACGCACGCGCACGCCTCGCGCCCTCCTGCAGCCTGCTCCTCGCGCTCGCCCTCTCCGGCGCCGCTCCGGCGCGGGCGGCAGACCAGGCGCGCACCGTCCTCCTGGCGACCACGACGAGCACGCAGGACTCGGGGCTGCTGGACGTCCTCGTTACGGCCTTCGAGCGGCAGAGCGCGTTCGTCGTGAAGACAATCTCCGTCGGGTCCGGCCAGGCGATCGCGCTCGGCCGCAGGGGTGAGGCGGACGTGCTGCTCGTCCACTCCCCCGACGACGAGCAACGGC
Source organism: Anaeromyxobacteraceae bacterium (assembly GCA_049696175.1). Lineage (GTDB taxonomy): Bacteria > Myxococcota > Myxococcia > Myxococcales > Anaeromyxobacteraceae > DATIVK01. The sequence goes on along the minus strand of JBAVTL010000467.1, from coordinate 1,658 downwards.
TCGTCGCGGACGGGCTTGGCGTGCGGCGACGCGCCGTCATGCACAACGACTTCGTCCTGCTGGGCCCGCCCGCCGACGTTGCGCGCGTCCGCCGCGCGCCCTCGGTGGCCGAGGGGCTCCGGCGCATCGCCTCGGCGGGGGCGACGTTCCTCTCCCGCGGCGACTCCTCGGGCACGCACGCGCGGGAGAAGGGGCTCTGGCGGGCGGCCGGGATCGATCCCGAGGGCGAGCCCTGGTACCAGCAGACAGGCCTAGGGATGGGCGACACGCTCAACGTCGCGGCCGAGAAGGGCGCCTACACCCTCAGCGATCGCGGGACGTTCCTCTCGCGCCGGATGGCGCGGCCGCTGGCCCTCGAGGTCGTCATCGAGCGCGAGCCCGGGCTCCTGAACTCCTACCACGTCATCGAGGTGAGCCCAGCGCGATGGGACAGGGTCAACGCCGCGGGGGCCAGGGCGTTCGCCGACTTCCTCCTCTCGCCTGCGACCCAGCGGCTCATCGGTCGCTTCGGCGCGGACCGCCTCGGCGAGCCGCTCTTCGTCCCCGACGCGGTCGAGGGCGCTGGGGAGGCGCGCTGATGGACGTCGTCCTCGGCGGCTTCTCGCGGGCGATGTCGCTCCTCGTGACCATGGACCCGGAGGTGCTCGGGATCACCGCCCTCTCCATCCAGATCTCGGCTGCCGCGACGCTCGTCAGCCTCGTCGTCGGGATCTCGGCCGGGGTCGCCGTGGCGCTGTCGAGGTTCCCGGGCAAGGCACTCGTCGTCAGCCTGGTGAACACCGGGATGGGGCTGCCACCCGTGGTCGTGGGGCTGTTCGTCTCGATCCTCCTGTGGCGGAGCGGGCCCCTCGGTGCCCTAGGGCTCCTCTACACACCGACCGCCATCGTGATCGCCCAGGCGATCATCGCGACCCCCATCGTCATGGGGATCACCGTGAGCGCGGTCCAGAGCCTTCCTCCTGCGCTCAACCTGCAGATCCTGGCCCTGGGCGCCACGCGCGCGCAGCGTCAGTGGCTGCTCGTTAAGGAGGCGAGGCTGCCGCTCATGGCGGCGGTGATGGCCGGCTTCGGCGGCGTCATCTCGGAGGTCGGCGCGTCGATCATGGTGGGCGGGAACATCCGCGGATCGACGCGGGTGCTCACGACCGCCACGGTGATGGAGGTCGGGCGCGGGAACTTCGAGGTGGCGATCGCGCTGTCGTTCATCCTCCTCGCCGCCTCCCTCGGCGTGAACTACCTCCTCACCATCGTCCAGCAGCGCGGGCGGCCACGATGAGCGCCCGCCCGCCCCTCCTCGAGCTGCAGGGCGTCCGCGTCGAGCGCGGCGGGCGCCGCGTCCTCGACGTCCCCTCGTTCCGGCTCGGCGCCGGGGAGGTCGTCGCCGTGATCGGGCCGAACGGCTCCGGCAAGACCACCCTCCTCCACGCGCTGATGGGGCTAGTGCCGCGGGCCGCTGGGCGGGCCCTCTTCCGCGGCGAGGAGCTGGACGCGGACGGCCGGATCGTGGAGCGCCGCCGGCGGATGGCGATGATCCTCCAGGAGAGCCTCCTCTTCGACACCACGGTCGAGGCGAACGTCGCCGCCGGCCTGAAGCTCCGCGCCACCGCGCGTGACGAGTCGCGGCGACGCGTCGCCCTGTACCTGGAGCGCTTCCGGAT
>JBAVTL010000466.1:0-3027 GCA_049696175.1 Anaeromyxobacteraceae bacterium | reverse complement strand
TTCGCGCTGGGCGGCGAGTCCACTGTCAGCAACATCCATCTTGCCTGTGCGGTGGCCCACAACCTCCTCGCGGCTAGGCGCGTCTTCGGCGACGCGATCATGGACAGATACGCCCCAGTCCGGTCGTGGCAGACGCCAGCCGTGTCACCTTGACGACGGTCGTCAGTACGCGACCGGATCCGAACCGTCGCCCTGAGCCGGAACGCGCCGCCCTCGCGCCCCCTTCCCCGTCGTTGCTCGCTTCGCGCGGTCACGTTACCGCGGCAAGGTTGCGCGACGAGTGTCGGATCCGCGCGCGTCGGATCGATGCGGATGAGACTCCGTACGAAGTGATGAATACTGGGCTAGAGCGCCCCGACCACTCCCACGACCGCCGCGTAGTGGAGCGCGGCCGCGAGGATGACGAGGGCGTGGAAGATCTCGTGGTAGCCGAAGACGCGCGGGAACGGATCCGGGCGGCGCGCGGCGTAGACGATGGCGCCGATCGAGTAGAGGAGCCCGCCCACGCCCAGCAGGGCGAGGCCGATCGGCCCCAGCGCGCGGGCCATCGCCGGCAGCGCGGGCACGAGCACCCACCCCAGCGCCAGGTAGACGATCGCGTTGAGCCACTTGGGCGCCCTCGGCCACAGCACCGCGAACACGATCCCCGCGAGCGCCCCGGCCCAGACCACCGTGAGGAGCGTGCGCGCGCCCTCCACCGGGACGACGAGGCAGATCGGCGTGTAGGTCCCGGCGATCAGCAGGAAGATCGCCGCGTGATCGAGCCGCCGCATGATCGCGTAGAGCCGCGGCCCCCACCGCGGGCGGTGGTAGAGCGCCGACGTCCCGAAGAGGACGACGAGCGAGGCCCCGTACACCGCGGCCGAAACGGTGGCGCGCGGACCGCGCGCGAGGTGGGCGAGCACGAGCGCCCCCGCGAGGGCGAAGACGACGGCGATCTCGTGCGAGACCCCCCGGAGCAACGGCTTCTCAGGCTTGGCTGCGATCGCGATGCTCATGCCTGCAAACTACTGGGCTCAGGTCATAGCCGCGTCACGGCGAACGAGGACGGCGGCACCCCAGGAGGCACCGCCGTCCGTTCGGCCCCGTCTGGAGGCCTGGCTCAGTAATCCATGTCGTCCATGCCACCCATGGCGCCACCGCCCCCGTCGGAGCCCGCGCCCTTCTTCTTCGGCGCGTCGGCGACCGAGGCCTCTGTGGTCAGGAGCAGGGCGGCGACCGAGGCCGCGTTCTCGAGCGCGGTCCGGGAGACCTTGGTCGGGTCGATGACGCCCGCCTTCACGAGGTCCTCGAACAGCTCCGTCTGGGCGTTGAAGCCGAAGGCGCCGGTGCCTTCCTCGATGCGCGCGATGACGACGGGCCCCTCCCAGCCGGCGTTCTCGGCGATGCGGCGGGCCGGCTCCTGGAGCGCCCGCAGGACGATCTGGACGCCGAAGCGCTGGTCCCCGTCGGGGAGCTTCAGTGCCGCGACCGCGGGCAGCGCGCGCAGGTAGGCGACGCCGCCCCCGGGGACGATCCCCTCCTCGACCGCCGCGCGCGTGGCGTGGAGGGCGTCCTCGACGCGCGCCTTCTTCTCCTTCATCTCGGTCTCGGTGGCCGCGCCGACGTTGATGACGGCCACGCCCCCGACCAGCTTCGCGAGCCGCTCCTGGAGCTTCTCGCGGTCGTAGTCGGAGGTCGTGTCCTCGATCTGCTTCCGGATCGTCTTGATCCGCGCCTCGACGTCGGCCTTCTCGCCCGCGCCGTCGACGAGGGTGGTGCTCTCCTTCTCCACCACCACGCGGCGGGCGCGCCCGAGATCCTTCAGGGCGACCTGCTCGAGCTTCAGCCCCAGCTCCTCCGCGACCACCGTCCCGCCGGTGAGGACGGCGACGTCCTTCAGCAGCTCCTTGCGCCGGTCCCCGAACCCTGGGGCCTTCACGGCGCAGACGTTGATCGTGCCGCGCAGCTTGTTCACGACGAGCGTGGCGAGCGCCTCGCCGTCGACGTCCTCGGCGACGATCAGGAGCGGCTTGCCGGCGCGGGCCACCTGCTCGAGGATCGGGATCAGGTCCGCCATCGCGGAGATCTTCCGCTCGGTGATCAGGATGTACGGGTCCTCGATCTCCGCCACCATCCGGTCCGCGTTGGTGACGAAGTAGGGCGAGACGTAGCCGCGGTCGAACTCCATCCCTTCGACGACGTCGAGCGTGGTCTGGAGCCCCTTCGCCTCCTCGACGGTGATGACCCCCTCCTTCCCCACCTTCTCCATCGCGTCGGCGATGATGTTTCCGATCGTCTCGTCGCCGTTCGCGGAGATGGTGCCGACCTGGGCGATGTCCTTCTTGCCCTGCGTCGGCTTCGACTGCTTCTTCAGCTCAGCGACGATCACCCCGACCGCCGCGTCGATGCCGCGCTTGAGGTCCATCGGGTTGTGGCCGGCGGAGACCAGCTTCAGCCCCTCCTCGTAGATCGCGCGGGCGAGGACGGTCGCGGTGGTGGTGCCGTCGCCGGCCTTGTCCGAGGTCCTGGAGGCGACCTCCTTCACCATCTGGGCCCCCATGTTCTCGAGCTTGTCCTCGATCTCGATCTCCTTCGCGACCGTGACGCCGTCCTTGGTGACGAGCGGCGCCCCGTAGCCGCGCTCGATCACGACGTTGCGCCCCTTGGGGCCCAGCGTTACGGCGACCGCCTCCGCGAGGGCCTTGACGCCTCGAAGGATCGCCTCGCGAGCGGGCTGGTGGAAGGTGATCTGCTTGGCCGGCATGGTCGGGCTCCTTCTGCGAGGATTCCTGCGTGGTCTCGAAGTGTTGCCAGCCCTGGACCGATTGTCAGTCGCCGGGGGCGAGCGCTAACATAAGCAGCCCTGCCAAGGGGTCAAGCACGAACCCGATGGGAAGAGCGAGCCCGCCGACCACAGACGCCACGCTGGAGAAGCTCCTCCAGGCCGCGGACGACTGCTTCGAGCGCGGCGACCTGCCCGGCGCGCTGAAGGCCGCCGACGCTGCCATCGCCCTCGCCCCCCGCTCCGCCGCGGCGCTCCACCAC
>JBAVTL010000465.1:0-2982 GCA_049696175.1 Anaeromyxobacteraceae bacterium | reverse complement strand
GGCCAGGGTCGCCTGCCGCGCCGGCACCAGGGGGGCGCCGGTCGCCGACGCGAGCCGCTCCATCACCGCCCTGTAGAGCTGGTTCATCCCCGGGTCGTTGAACTGCGGGGCCACCGTCCCGAAGATCGGCAGCGACTCGTCGTCCCCGTCGAAGGCCGCGCGGCTGCGCCGGTACTGCTTGCGCACGTCACGCAGCGCGTCCGCTGCGCCGCGCTTGTCGGACTTGTTGAGCGCGACGACGTCCGCGAAGTCGAGCATGTCGATCTTCTCGAGCTGCGTCGCCGCGCCGTAGTCGGGCGTCATCACGTAGAGGCTGACGTCGGCGTGCTCGACGATCTCGGTGTCGCCCTGGCCGATGCCGCTGGTCTCCACGATCACGAGGTCGAAGCCGGCCGCGCGGACCACGTCGACCGCGTCGCGGAGGTGGGCCGAGATCGCCGCGTTGCTCTGCCGGGTGGCGAGCGAGCGCATGAAGACGCGGTCGCTCTGGATGGCGTTCATCCGGATCCGGTCCCCGAGCAGCGCGCCGCCCGTCTTCCGCTTGGACGGATCGACGCTCACCAGGGCGACCGTGCGGTCCTCGAAGTCGCGCAGGAACCTGCGCACCAGCTCGTCGACGAGGGAGCTCTTGCCGGCTCCACCGGTGCCGGTGACGCCGAGCACCGGGGTGCGCGACGCGTCGGCTGCCCGCCGCACCTCCGCGAGGGCGGCCCCGTGGAGGTCGGCGTGGCTCTCCGCGGCCGAGATGAGCCGCGCGATGGCCCGGGGGCGGCGCGGGGTGAGCTCCTTCACCTCGTCGACCAGCTCACGCCCGAGCGGGAAGTCGCACTTCGAGAGCAGGTCGTCGATCATCCCCTGCAGCCCCATCGCCCTCCCGTCGTCCGGGTGGTAGATGCGGGTGATGCCGTAGCGCTGCAGCTCCTCGATCTCCACCGGCAGGATGGTGCCGCCCCCGCCCCCGAAGATCCGGACGTGGCCGCCGCCGCGCTCCACCAGGAGGTCCCGCATGTACCTGAAGAACTCCATGTGGCCGCCCTGGTAGCAGGTGACCGCGACCGCGTTGGCGTCCTCCTGGATGGCGCAGTCGACGATCTCGGCGACGCTCCGGTCGTGGCCGAGGTGGATCACCTCGGCCCCGCTCGCCTGGATGAGGCGGCGCATGACGTTGATGGAGGCGTCGTGACCGTCGAACAGCGAGGCGGCGGTGACGATCCGGATCTTGTTCACCGGGCGGTACGCGGCGTTCTCTTTCATCATGCCCATCTCCCAAGCAACGGGTGCGCCAAGGCGCGCCGCCATCCCCATGAGCCCGTGACGGCCAGTCGTATCCGGCGGTTGCCGTCCGACGCAGCGCGCCACGGGGCTGCTACCTCTCCCTGGCGGCCCCTGGGTGAAACAGTTGCGTCATGACTGACGCACCGCGACCGCCAGGCGCGGCGCGCTGGAGCGGCCTCAGATGACGCTCTTCAGCGTCTCGCGCGCCACGATGAGCCGCTGGATCTCGTTCGTCCCCTCGTAGATCGAGGTGATCCGGACGTCGCGAGCGTACCGCTCCAGGGGGAAGTCCCGCGTGTACCCGTAGCCCCCCATCATCTGGATCGCGTCGTAGCAGGCGCGGTTGCCCGCCTCGGTGGCGAAGAGCTTGGCCATCGCCGCCTCCCGCGCGTGTGGTCGCCCCTGATCCTTGCGGAACGCCGCGCTCAGGAGCAGCAGCCGCGCCGCCTCCAGATCGGTGTAGGAGTCGGCGATCATCCACTGGATCGCCTCGAACGAGGTGATCGTCTCGTTGAACTGGACCCGCTGTTGGGCGTGGCGCGTCGCGAAGTCCATCGCCGCGAGCCCGATCCCGAGCGCCATCGAGCCCACGCCGATCCGCCCCCCGTTGAGCTCGTTGACGGCCACCCGGAAGCCGTCGTTCGGCTTCCCCATCAGCGCGCCCTTCGGGATCCGGCAGTCCTCGAAGCGGAGCCCCGTCGTCTGCGAGGCCCGCTGCCCCATCTTGTCCTCCTGGCGGCCGACCTCGAGCCCCTTCGTCCCCGCCTCCACCAGGAAGCAGCTGATCCCCTTGCCCTTCGGCGCGGCGCGATCCGTGACTGCCCAGACCACGAAGACCCCCGCGAACGGGGAGTTGGTGATGAAGTGCTTCTCGCCGTTCAGCACCCACTCGCCGCCGTCCAGGACGGCGCGCGTGCTCATGCCTGCCGGATCCGAGCCGGCGCCGGTCTCGGTGAGCGCGAAGCTGGCGGCGGGGAACTCACCCGAGCAGATCCGCGGGAGGTAGGCCCGCTTCTGCTCGTCGTTGCCGACCGACTGGATCACCTCGGCCACCATGTTGGTCACCGACGTGGTGACCGCCGTGGCGGCGCACGCCCGCCCGAGCTCGGTCATCGCGAGGCTGAACGCGACGGCGCCCGTCTCGGCGCCGCCCCACTCCCGGCGGATCCCCATCCCCATGAACCCGAGCTCGGCGAGCTTGGTGAGGTTCCCCACGAAGACGCGCCGGTCGAAGACGCGGTCGAGCGCCGCGGCGACCGGCTCGAGCTCGGCGCGCGCGAAGTCCCGTGCGGTCTCCTGGATCTGCTTCTGTTCGGGCGTGGGGTCGAAGTTCATGAGGGCTCCCGGCGAGTGGCTCGCCGCGCCAGCCCATCCTCACTGACCGAGGCGCGCAGTCAAGGCCGGCAGGAGCTGGAGCAGATCCGCGACCACGAGGACGTCCGCCACCTCTCCGATCGGCGCGTCGCGATCCTTGTTGATCGCCACGACGTACTCGGCCCCCCTCATCCCGGCGAGGTGCTGGACCGCCCCGGAGATCCCGCAGGCGACGTAGAGCTTCGGGGCGACCGCCTGGCCCGTGCTGCCGACCTGGCGGTCCGCGGCCACCCAGCCGGAGTCGACGACCGGCCGGCTCGCCGCCAGCTCGCCGCCTAGCGCGCGCGCGAGCGCCTCCACGACCCCGACGTTCTCCTTCTTCCCCACGCCGCG